>DMJJ01000376.1 GCA_003452185.1 Verrucomicrobiales bacterium
GCGTTCCTTCGGTCCCCTTAGCGGTTGAACCCTCCCCTGTCCCCCTGGCGGTTCATCCCCCCCCTGGCGGTTGGAGGAGGGCGCGCTGCCAGCTCATGAGCTCGGGTGCGGCAGAATCCCAATCGTGGGACAACGCCACCAAGGTGGCGCGACTCGCAATCAACGTTGCGTCAATCCCAAGCTCGGTCGCCCGGTGGTCACGAATCCGCTCCAACTCGACATACCGACGCTTGCTCGCCTCCGTGGCACCCGGCGCGCGAACCCGGATCACCTGGGGCAACGGCTGCGCCTTGCGCCCCTGAATCACCGCCTCAATCACCCCACGACGACGCCGAGGGGTCAGATGTTTCGGAATCAGCGGCTCCAAATCGCGCCCCGGATCCAACGACGCCGCCGCAATCCCTATCACAACCTCGGAGGATAAAATAAAATACGGCGGCCGGTTGGCCGCAATCGCCTCAGCCTCCCGCCACCTCCAAAGCTCCCGAAGCACCGCCAACCCACGAGGCGGCAAATGCCGGCTCCCCTTGATCCGCCACACAAGGTCCGGATCCGGAGGCGGGACATGCGAGTTGTCCTCAATCAGCCTGCGACACGCCTCCCGATGCCACTCAAGCCGCCCCTTCTCCACCAACTGCCCCCTCAAAAGGTCGGACAACGGCTTGAGATGCGCCGTGTCGTTCAACGCATACTCCTCCATCCGGGGCGTCAACGGCCGGCGAGCCCAGTTCGCCTTCTGCGGCCCCTTCTCCAACGTCACCCCCAAAAACCGGTTCACCAGGTTGGTCAACCCAAACTCCCGCACTCCCAACAACCGGGCCGCCAACATCGTGTCGAACAAACTCCCAGGAACAAAATCGAGATCCTTCCGCAGCATCCGAAGGTCGTAGTCCCCACCATGAAGAATCAACTCGTGCTTCCGCAGAATCTCCAACGCAGGCGAAAGGTCGAGCCCCGCAAGCGGATCCACCAAAACGTTCGAGCCAGGCAGGGAGACCTGAATCAGACAAAGCTTCTCCGGATAGGCATGCAAGCTGTCCGCCTCGGTGTCGATACCCACCCAAGCCGCAGACTCCAGCAACCCCAGCCACTCCATCAACTTGGCCTGCTCGTTGATCACGCCCACCAGCCTAGATCGACTCACCACCCGGGGTGAAGAGCGAACCGCACCAAGCCAAAAAAAGGAGACTGGCCACCGGACGGAAACCCGTTATAGTCCGCATACGTATTGTTTTTGCCATGAACACTGCCCCTCACATTCCAGTTCTGAGACTCGGACGGGTCTACGAAAGCCTCGATAAAATCACTGTTTCGGACCACCGGACGGGGGAGATTCGAGCCCAGATGTCGACGATCAACGCCGGCATCATCCGCAAGGACCTGCAGAAGATCGGGGCCGCCCGGGCGGCCTTGGGGCGGTTTACGGTTGCCCAACTGATGGACCTCTGCGGCAAGGCGGGGGAGCATTTTCTCAACGGAACCCTCCCCTTGGGGGATAAGGGCCACACGCAGTCGGCGGCCGATTACGTGACCACCCTGAGCGCGACGAGCGGGCTCCCGCACGTGATGGTGCGGCGCAACATGACCAAGATTCATCACGCGCTGACCCACATGTCGACGGTCCTGAACGGCCTGACCCGGGGACTCGACACGGGGATTCTGGACGTCGGCTACGGGGTCGCCGCCGGGTCCCCCTGCAGCTACTATCCGACGACCCAGGCCCTGGGGCTCGTCATGCCGAGCAACTCCCCGGCTGTCAACTCCCTATGGCTCCCGGCCATCGCCCTCAAGACCCCCGTCATCATCAAGCCGGGAAAGGAGGAGCCGTGGACCCCGTACCGGCTGATCCAAGCCTTCATCGCCGCGGGCGTCCCCTCCGAGGCCTTTGGGTTCTACCCCACCGACCACGAGGGGGCCGGGGAGATACTCCGGAGCTGTGGCCGGGCTCTGATCTTTGGCGATAAAAACACCACGCAGCAGTACGCCAACAACCCCGCCATCCAGATCCACGGCCCCGGGTTCAGCAAGGTGCTGATCGGGGAGGACGAGATCGAAAACTGGCCCAAATACATCGACCTGATCGCAGCGAGCATCTCCGAGAACGGGGGCCGCTCCTGCATCAACGCCAGCGCGGTGGTGGTGCCCAAGTACGCGACGGAAATCGCCGAAGCGCTGGCCCTCAAGCTCGGGCCGATCGAACCCCTCCCGAACGACGACGAGAACGCGCGACTCTCCGGGTTCGCCAACCCGAAAATGGCCGACTTCATCGACGGCGCCATCGAGGCTGACCTCAAGACCCCCGGGGCCGAGGACGTCACGGCACGCCATCGGAACGGCCCGCGAAAGGTGGTGTTCCAGGGGGGCACCTACCTCCGCCCCACCATCGTCCGATGTGATTCCTTTGCCCACCCGCTCGCCAACCGCGAGTTCCTTTGCCCCTACGCCAGCGTGGTGCAGGTTCCGCAGTCCGAGATGCTTGCCCAAATCGGCCCGAGCCTCGTCGTGAGCGCCATCACCCGCGACCCCGGGCTCACACGCGAACTCCTGGCGAGCCCTCTCATCGAACGACTGAACCTCGGCCCGGTTCCCACCATGCGCATCTCGTGGGACCAGCCACATGAGGGAAACATGTTCGAGTTCCTCTACCGAAGACGCTCCATTGAGAGGGGCTGGGTCTGAACCTCGATTGACCCGCGGAGCACAATTCAAGGCACGCCGGCTTGAAGAGTTCCCCCCACAATCCCGTCTGATCCTGGCACATGACGTCCGCCCACGCGAACCCCGGGGACCTCACTCCCTTTGACTATCGCCCCCGCACCCGGGTGGTGTTCGGGGCCGGGGCCTCGGGCCGCACGGGGGAGTTTGCCAAGGAGCTCGGGGGACGACGTGTGCTTTTGGTCACCGACCCCGGGATCGTCCGGGCGGGACACGCCGGGCGCATCCGGGCGTCGCTCGAGGCGGCCGGACTCACGGTCGTCGTCTATGACTTCGTCCGCGAGAACCCCACCACCCAGGATGTCAACGCCTGCCTGTTGGCGGCCCGCCAGGCCAACGTCGACCTGATGGTGGGGCTCGGGGGAGGAAGCTCCATGGACACGGCCAAGGGGTGCAACTTTCTCCTCACAAACGGGGGGGAGATGAAGGATTACCGGGGGGTGGGCCGGGCCACAAAGCCGATGCTGCCCCTCATCGCGATTCCGACCACGGCGGGGACCGGAAGCGAGTGCCAGTCGGCGGCGTTGATCGCGGACGAGGTCACGCACCAGAAGATGGCCTGCCTGGACCCGAAGGCCGCGGCCCGGGTCGCCATCCTGGATCCCGAGCTCACGGTGTCGCAGCCGAGGCGCGTCACCGCCTGCACCGGCCTGGATGCGATCGCCCACGCGGTCGAAACCGCCGTCACGGCCCGTCGAACCACCCTTTCCAGCATGTATTCCCGGGAGGCGTTCCGGCTCTGCGCCGGCGCATTCCCGGTGGTGCTCGCAAACCCGGGGAACATCGAAGCCCGGGGTCGGATGCTCCTGGGAGCCGCAATGGCGGGAACCGCGATCGAGAACTCGATGCTGGGCGCAGCCCACGCCGCGGCAAACCCGCTCACCGCCCGCTTCGGGATCATCCACGGCCAGGCGGTCGGGATGATGCTTCCCGGGGTGGTGCGGTTTAACGCGGAGGATCACGGGGCGCACGCAGCCTACGAGACCCTGGCTGCGGAGGCGGGCATCGCGGAAGGGGTGGAGGGGTTGGTCACATTCCTGGCCGGAGCCGTGCGCGCAGCGGAACTTCCGATGACTCTCGGGTCCTGTGGAGTGGGTGAGGATGCCGTGGAAGAGCTGGCCGCGGAAGCCGCCACCCAGTGGACCGCCCAGTTCAACCCCAGGGGAATCTCAGCCCCGGATTTTGCAACCCTCTATCGGACCCTTCTCGGGTAGCACCGCAGCGCGCGGTAACCCGGCGCCTTCCGACGATTCCGGCCGGCACCCCATCTCGGGGGGCCGCACGAATCAATGCCCGGACCCAATCTGAAGATCGTACTCGGGGGAAAGCGCACTGTCGCGCCCCGCAGCGCCGAAGCGGTTGTAGTCGTAGTCGAACTTGAAGTGGTAGCTGACCCGGTCCTTTTCCTTCGGCACGGGGATCGTCCCTTCCCAGCGGTTCTCGGTCTTGAGGGTCGGCCGCATCGGGTAGGTGTTCAACCCAACGACCACGCTCGGGCTCACCGTGTGATAGCGCATCGTCTGCTGGTGGGTGTCCAGCTGGACCTCCACGGTGTAGACGCCGGTTTCGTTGCGCGGATACCGGGCAGGAGTCAGGTTCGTGATCGAGGTGCCGGCACAGGCAACCAGGAGCAGGCTCACCAAAGCGACCGCGAGGAGATTTCGGATCATAGACGTTCGGCGGGAGGTTGCCGCGCCAAGCCGTTGTTGGCAAGGTGGAATCGGGTTGAAGGGGGCGACCGGAGGATGAACCGCCGATGGGCCTGATATGCGCGGGCGATGCCGTTGCATCCTCCCTCAGGCCGGTCGGGAGAGATTGCCGGCCTTCTGACGCAAGCCACCGTGGAGGTCCGGCCTGCCGTCCCCGCCTCCCATCCGCGACGATCCGGGTTCCATCCGTGGTCCCACTCTCCCGGGGGCCCCGCGGGTCGGCACTCACTCAGGCCAGGACCTTGCGGACCACCTCTCCATGGATGTCGGTCAGCCGGAAATCGCGCCCCTGGAACCGGTAGGTGAGCTTGGTGTGGTCGAAACCGAGGAGGTGCAGGATGGTGGCGTTCAGGTCATGGACGTGGACCTTGTCGCGTGTGGCGTTGAAGCCGAAGTCATCCGATTCGCCAATGGTAACCCCGGGGCGCGCCCCGCCTCCCGCCAGCCAGACCGAGTAGCAATTCGGATGGTGATCCCGTCCGTCGTTCCCCCCCTGCACCATCGGGGTCCTGCCGAACTCCCCGCCCCAGACCACAAGCGTGTCCTCGAGCATGCCCCG
>DMJJ01000193.1 GCA_003452185.1 Verrucomicrobiales bacterium
CGGAGCAGGCCGGTCTCGCGTCCGGTGCCATCGCGGGAAGGACCGCGCCATTCAGGCCAATCCCCTCCCGAGGCCAGGGTTGTTACCGCAAGGCCGAGAACCGCGAGCGCCCGCAACGAGGAATGAAGCTTGGAGGTGTTCATGGGTGTAAGACGGCAGGGGGTGGAGTTATTTTCGGAAACCGGTGACGACCTTGACGAGGGTGCGGAGGTCCGAGTCGGAAAGCTTGTCCCCAAATGCCGGCATGGTGGGCTGGCCCCGCTTGTCGACCCGGCCCTTCTGGAGGGTTTGCAGGATCTCAGGCTCGGTGAGCTTGCTGAGGGTGAGATCCTTGACGGCGAGCTTGCGGGCAGCGGGCGTGCGGGCATGGCCGTCCGGGCCGTGGCAGGAGGCGCAGTTCTTCACATACACCTCCTCAAGCGCGGTAAGCGATTGGATGCCTCCCAGCAGGATGACGAGCCCCACCCCCCGCGTCAGGCGGCGGCAGACCCCGGGGTTGGCGAGGCTCGGCAGGCTGTGCATGCCGGGGATGGGAGCAGAACCGGGCGGACGACGGAAGCCCATTCTGGGAGGGGGGAGAAGCCGCTCACCCCACGGCGCGGCGGGCGTTCCGGAAGATCCGCATCCAGGGGCTCGGGGCGCTCCGGTCCCCGCTGGTCCAGCTCATCTGGAGGTTGCGGAAGACCCGCTCCGGGTGCGGCATGATGGCGGTGAACCGCCCGTCCGCCGTGGTCACGGAGGTCAGCCCGTCGGGGCTGCCGTTCGGATTGAACGGATAGGCCTCCGTAGGGCGGCCGGTGTTGTCGACAAAACGGGCGGCCCGGTGGACCCGGCCCGGGTTCCCGCGCTGCGAAAAGTCGGCGTACCCTTCCCCATGCGAGACGGCGATCGGGATCCGACTCCCCGCCATGCCGGTGAAGAAAATCGACGGGCTCTCAAGCACCTCAACGAGGCTCAGGCGGGCCTCAAACTGCTCACTCCGATTGCGGGTGAACTTCGGCCAATCCTGTGCACCCGGGATGATGGGCGAGAGGGCCGCCAGCATCTGGCACCCGTTGCAGACCCCCAGGGCGAAGGTCCCCTTGCGGGCAAAGAAGGCCTTGAACTGGTCGGCAAGCGCGGGGTTGAAGAGGATGGACCGAGCCCACCCCTCCCCTGCCCCGAGCGTGTCGCCGTAGGTGAACCCGCCACAGGCGATGAATCCCTGGAACTGCTCGAGCGTGACGCGCCCCGACTGGAGGTCGGTCATATGGACATCGTAAGTGTCGAACCCCGCCTGGGAGGTGGCGTAGCTCATCTCGATCTGGCTGTTGACTCCCTGTTCCCGGAGGATCGCAAGCCGAGGTCGGGCGATCTGGAGAAACGGCGCGGCAACGTCCTCGGCTGGGTCGAAGGTGAGATGGAGGTGCAGCCCGGGATCCGCAGCGGCCCCCGCGGCACGATGCTCCGCCTCGGCGCAGGCCGGGTTGTCACGGAGGGAGGCGATCCGCCAACTGACCTCGTCCCAGGCCTGGTGCAGCTCGGGAAGCGGCTTGGAAATAACCAGCCCTCCCTGGCTGCGAACCTCAATCACCCCCGTGTTGGACGGGGCCCCGATGAGGTGGGATTCCTCCCCCAGGCCGGCCTGCTTGAGGATCGAGAGCACGGCCTCACGCGACGCCGCCGGGATCTGGAGAACGGCCCCCAGCTCCTCGTTGAAAAGGGCCCTGGCAACCCCCTCCGTTCCCCCCTCCGAGGGGGCCAGGAGCGGGGTGATATCGAGGGTGACCCCGCGATGCCCGGCAAATGCCATCTCGCACACCGTCGCCCAGAGCCCGCCATCGCTCCGGTCATGGTAGGCGAGGAGCAGTCCCTCACGGCGGAGCCGGTTGACCGCCTCGACCAGAGCGCGGAGCCGCGAGGGGTCATCCAGATCGGGAACCAAATCCCCGAACTGGTCGAGCACCTGGGCGAGCATGGATCCGCCAAGCCGGTTCCGGCCCCGGCCCAGGTCGACGAGCAGAAGGAGCGTCTCCCCTCCCTGGAGCTGCGGAGTCAGCGTGGGGCGGACATCGCCCAGGGTCACGAAGGCAGAGACGATGAGGCTGACCGGGGCGGTCACCTGCCGGGGGGATCCCGCCTCGTTCCATCGTGTCCGCATCGAGAGGCTGTCCTTGCCGACCGGCACACTGATCCCGAGGGCCGGGCAGAGCTCCATCCCCACGGCCCGAACCGTGTCGTACAAGGCGGCATCCTCGCCGGGCTCACCACAGGCGGCCATCCAGTTGCAGCTGAGCTTGACGCGGGGAAGCTCGATCGGGGCAGCCAGGAGATTGGTGATCGCCTCGCCGATTGCCATGCGTCCGGCGGCCGGGGCATCGAGGGACGCCAGGGGGGTGCGCTCCCCCATGCTCATCGCCTCGCCGCTGAAACCGCTGTAGTCGGCGAGGGTGACGGCGCAATCCGCCACCGGAACCTGCCACGGGCCGACCATCTGATCGCGGCTGCTCAATCCCCCGACCGTCCGGTCGCCAATGGTGATGAGGAATCGCTTGCTCGCAACGGTCGGATGGCGGAGCACGTCGAGGGCGACGCGCGACAAGTCGACCCCGGCAAGCCGGAGAGGGGTGGCCCGGCGCGGCACCCGCTTTACCTCGCGCCGCATGCGCGGCGGTTTCCCGAGCAGCACCTCCATCGGCATGTGGATCGCCTGCTCTCCGCCGGGGCCCTCCTCCAGGACAAGATCCTTGTCGGCCGTGGCGCGGCCGACCACGGCAAAGGGGCACCGCTCCCGCTCGCAGAGGGAGGTGAAGAGGGCGAGCGACTCGGGGGCGACGGCCAGGACGTAGCGCTCCTGGCTCTCGTTGCACCAGATTTCCTTGGGCGCCAGCCCGCTCTCCTCGAGCGGCACCTGCCGCAGGTCGAACCGGGCGCCGAGGCCGGCGCCATCCACCAGCTCCGGGAAGGCATTCGAGATCCCCCCTGCCCCGACATCGTGAATGGCGAGGATTGGGTTCCGTTCCCCAAGGCCGGCGCATTGGCTGATGACCTCCTGGGCGCGGCGCTGGATCTCGGGATTGCCCCGCTGGACGGAGTCGAAATCGAGCTCCGCGGCATTTGCCCCGGCGGCCATGGAGCTCGCAGCCCCGCCCCCCATGCCGATCCGCATCCCGGGCCCGCCGAGCTGGATCAGGAGGGTCCCGGCTGGAAAGGCGACCTTCTGGGTCTGGGACGCGGGGATCGCCCCGAGGCCCCCCGCGATCATGATCGGCTTGTGGTAGCCTCGGCGCACCCCGTCGACCGTCTGTTCATACACGCGGAAGTAGCCGGCCAGATTGGGCCGGCCGAACTCGTTGTTGAAGGCCGCCCCGCCGAGGGGGCCATCGATCATGATCTGGAGGGGGCTGGCGATGTGGTCCGGCTTCCCGTAAGGCGCGGCTTCCCACGGCTCGCGAGTTCCCGGAAGGTGGAGGTTGGAGACGCTGAACCCGGTGAGCCCGGCCTTGGGGCGCGAGCCGCGGCCCGTCGCCCCCTCATCCCGAATCTCCCCCCCAGCACCGGTGGCCGCCCCGGGAAAGGGAGAGATCGCCGTCGGGTGGTTGTGGGTCTCCACCTTCATGAGGACATGCGAGAGCTCGCTCTGACCGGCCCACCGCGGGGCGAGGGCCGGGACTTGCGGAGCCCACCGCTCAATCGTTCCCCCCTCCATCACGGAGGCGTTGTCCTTGTAGGCCACCACCGTGTGCTGCGGAGCGAGTTGGTGGGTGTTGCGGATCATCTGGAAGAGCGACCGCTCCTGCGGCTGGCCGTCGATGACGAAGTCGGCGTTGAAAATCTTGTGGCGGCAATGCTCGCTGTTCGCCTGGGCGAACATCATCAGCTC
>DMJJ01000066.1 GCA_003452185.1 Verrucomicrobiales bacterium
GTACTACTCCCCCACCGCGGGAAGGTGGTTGTCGAGGGATCCTGCTGGCGAGCAGGCTGGTGGGTTGAACATCTACGCGGCGATGCGCAATCAGCCGGCTCGTTGTTCCGATGCAGTAGGGCTTGCTGTCGATGACCCATCAGAGGATTCCTTGGACTGGTACGTTGACAATTTGGAGAACTTCAAGGGTCATACAGCAAGGCCAATCAGCGCGTTCAATCCAACACCGTTGCCGGACGAGGTCTTGGATTCCATTGTCACGCGGGCAGAAGCAACTCTAGGGTTCCTAAACGGGTGGGACCGAGTCAATGGTGTGTTCCTGTTCGCGGGTAGTACTGCAGGCTACCGGGGTAGTAATTATGAGTTCATGATAGGTGGCGGTTTGAACTATGACTCGGGCCTCAACATGTTCGCTATCGTCGCCCCGGTCGCGCATGGGCCGCATATTGAGGGGGCGTTCGGCTGGGAAATCTCCGCGAGCACAGAGCACGGCCTGCACCTGTGGGATGGTGTGGCGATCTTCGACATCTCCGCGAGGCGTGGTGGTGTTGGGGGATTCGTGAGTGGCCACGGTGACTCAGGCATCTTCGGGTATTATGGGGACCCGGCCTTCATTGGTGTCGGATATGACATAACCTCCCCAGGGTTTACTCCGCTGCATTAAGTGATCTAAGAATATGACTAACACCACAGGCGAACGCCTTAGGTTGGTTGGTTTGGTGGCCTTGGCATCTGGCGCTGTCCTGTCGGCTCCCTTGTTGCGGTGCGCCGCCCAGTTTCGACTCCCGAGCATCGGAGTGGAGTTGGTCGTTGTACTCACGGCGAGCATAGTCTGTGCAAAGTTGTGGAAGCTCGGTTGGAGGCTGTTTACCTGGCCGATCGTGTTCGACGGGCAGGCTGACATACTGAACCAGGCTGTCGAAAGTACGTCGATCATGCTCCGGATGCCAGTTCGGGGCGCGATCGCGGTCTTCTGTATTCCGAGAGACTCCCGTGTTGACGTCTGTGCGGAGGTGCGGGTTGAGTTTGGTCCTCGCATCGAAAGGAGTTCGCAGGAAGCAAGCAAGTCGACCTGCAGGAATGCCCCATCGCGTGCTGAGGGTGCCTATGCCGGTCGAACAAGTGTGTCGATCATTTCCGTCATGCCTACCGCGACGCTCTCGAACCATCTGGTATTCCGGTTGTCTGGGGGGGCAGACCCGGATATGACGCGATCGACATGGCTAAACCACAGCACGTTGATCGTTCTTGGCGACGTATGAGACGGCTTCTCGCTCGGGTTCGGCGGCTCCCCAGCTGGGGTTCGATGTGTCGCGTGGGGTGCGGGGCGTTGCTACTAGCCGGGGTCTCGGCTTGCGACATCGCGCGCTCGATCAAGCCAGCAGAGGCTGTTGTTGACTCCCACTTCTCGAGTCTTGAGCAGACAAACTTGGTTGCGGTGCTGGCAAACTATTCTCGGGACTTCCTTGAGCAGCCTGGAAAAGAAGGCTGGGCTGCGAACTTGCTGAGGCTACTACAGCGGGTGGGCCACTACGAGACGCATTCCTTTGTGGGGCACCATGTTTGGACGCAAAGCGGGATCGATGGCGGAGTGAGGTGGGTCACAGTCTATTGCCGGGTGAGGTATTCCAAGGGTGAGACGGCAGAGGTGTTTACTCTTAGGAGTCCAGTGGGAACGAACGACTTCAGAATCACCAGCCACCAAGCTACCAGCTCAGACCTCCTGAAGTAGCCACCACTGCAAGTCCCGCGGGGTCAGATCTCGATTATCTGTAATTCTTGCGGCGTTCACCTCCAGCCCTAGCATCTCGAACATGGCTATGAGCCACTCAGGTCCGTGACGGCTTCGGGCTTGTTGTGTGGCAAACCACCTCTTGAGCTCACCGACAGGCACCACCGTGCTCCGGGTAAAGTCCCGCCGGGGTCAGATCTCGATTATCTGTAATTGCTTGAGATGAGTAAGCGTCACTCGGAGCGCCACTGGTTGAGGGGGTCATAAACGTCATAGCATACGTGCTATGACACATATGACATCCACGTCAGAGACCGAGATCATCAAGACCGACTCGCGCGGGAGGATGCGCACCCCCGCCCGACGGCGGGAACAGCTCCTCCAGTAGTTCGCCCACAGCGGCGCCTCCGCCCGCAAGTTCTCCCAGCTGGCCGGGATCCACTACCAGACCTTCGTCGGTTGGATAAAGCGCTACAAGCCCTCGGCCGCTCCGCTCCTCGGAACCTGTCACCGGGCACATCAAAACCAGCCACTTGTGGGCGGTTCAAAACCAGCCAGTCTGAGGAGCGGGTTTCATAGCAGTTTTGTTGTCTGGTTCAAGAGGTTTGGCAACCGGCTAAACGAGCCGGGGCCGGCTGCGAGCCCTAGCTCGCGGCCCCGGCGGTCGAGTGTTCGTTGGATTTACGCCCCCTGGTGGCTTCCGGGGATACCGGCAGCGAGTCTTTGACCCGGTAGCTGAGGCCCCGGATCACCACCTGGGTGGCATGGTGCAGGAACCGGTCGAGGATAGCCCCGGCCGTGGGTACGTCGGAGAGCAGTTTCCCCCAGTCCTCAAGCGGACGGTTGCTGGTCATGATCGTCGAGCGGTTCTCGTAACGCCTCATCACCACCTCCAAAAGGTATTCCCCCGACTGTTTGGGCAGGGCCTTGAGTCCCATGTCATCAATGATCACCAGATCGGGCTTGAGATAGCGGCGCAGGGTTCGGTCCTGCTGCTTGAACGCCTCGTCCTTGAGGAAGTCCCGCACGAGGTCAAAGATGGAGCGGTAGAGCACCTCCTTGCCCTGCTTGATGGCCTCACACCCCAGAGCCTGTGCCAAGTGGGTCTTGCCCACTCCAGGCGGCCCCAGGAACAGGATGTCCTTCCCCTGGCGAAGGTATCCTCCGGCAGCCAGCTCAAAGATCTGCTTGCGGCTGATGCCGGGGTTGAACTGCCAGTCGAAGTCTTCGAGCGTTTTGAGGGCCCGGAAGTCGGCAGCTTTGGTTCGCCGCTCCATGCGGCGCTGATGGCGGACATTGAGCTCATCCTGGAAGATCAGTTCCAGGAACTCGCCGTGGCCAAGCCGGCTGGCGGCGGCTTCCTGAAGCCGAACATCCAGAGTCTGGGCCAGGCCCGATAGGCGTAGTTGGCGGAGGGTGGTTTGTATTTGCATCATGGGATGGGTTGGTTGGGTTGAAAGTCCTCCTGAGCCTGGAGGCGGTAGGCCTCCAATGAGCGGATCACCGGGTGGGTCTCAAGGAAGTCCAGCTGGGTGACATTGGCAGGCTGGTCGAGCAGGTTCTTGAGATCCCGCAGCCTCCAGGCACCATGGTGAGTGGCGATGCCCGCCACCCGTTCCAGAGCCGTAACCGGGTGCTTTTCCGCCAGCTGCAGCAGTCCCTGCATGACGCGCATGCTCTGCGGTCCTCGAGCCTGATGCATGGCCTTGGCCCAGCTCCCGGACATGGGCCCGATCAGCCGGCACCGGTCCAGCAGGTAATCGGCCCCGCGCTCAATGATGTTGCGCTTGGTGCTGTGCAGGTGCTGCGGGTCGGTGGTGAACTTGCCCGGCTGCGCCAGGGTGTGCAGGGCGATCTGCTCCCGGCGGTGGTTGTAGATCCGCAGCAGACGCAACTCCTGCCGCACCCAGACCTGCCGGCCGACGTACTCCGGGGGCGCCGAGTAGTAGGCGCGCTGGAACTCCACGTAGCCATCGCGGTGAACGCTCCGGCGGGCTTCCTCAAAGACGGGGAAGAGACTGGCTGGCAGTGGCTGCAACTGGGGTCTCTCCACCGTCTCGAACTGCTTGCCGACCTGCCGCCGGATCGTCCCGTGGATGCGGGTATCGGCCACGGTCTTCTCCCAGTCCCAGAGGTGCCGGTTCTCTTCAGCCACACTTCCAAAGGCGCGGCCTTTGATCGCGTTGTTTTGCGCATACTTGAGCCCGGACTCGACCTTCCCCTTGTGCCGGGGCATGGCGGGCCGGGTGGGGAGGATCACCGTTCCGTAGTGGCGGGCAAACTCCTCGAGTTTGGGGTTGAGCCGCGGGTCATAGAGGTCGGCCTTGATGACCCCGGCCTTCAGGTTGTCGATGACCACGGTGGCCGGGACGCCGCCAAAGGACCTGAACGCGTTCTCCAGACATCGGATGAAGTTCTCAGTGGTCTGGCGCGGGGTGGCTTCGGTGTAGCCCTTGCGGGAGTGGCCCAGCACGGCGCGGAAGAGATGCGAGCTGCGTCGCTTGCGCGGTGCATCGAGAAGCTCCATCTCAACCCCGGGTTGCGCCAGGAATACGGCCGGGCGGGCCGGGCGTTCGCCGAGTCACTCTCATGGGATCGGTTGATCCCGCAGTGGCTGGAGGTTCTCAGCTCCGCCAGCGGCGTTGATCTGACCGGACCGGTCGACTGCGCCGGCATCCCCCAGGCCTCCGAACTGCCGGGACGCTGAGCATGAGGCCGACCACGCGCTCAACGCAGCTGGCCGCCATCACCTGGCAGCGGCTGCGTCTTGTAGCTCGCGGGAGTGCGTGCATCCGCTTTCGAACGCTCTGACGGGAAGGCAACAGAATCAGTGGTCCAGCGTTGACGGGGGTAGAAACAGGAGTTTACATTCGCGCCGCGAAAGTAAAGAACCATATCCTGTCCCAAGCCATGTTCAGCCGCTGGAAAGCCGAATCGTTGCAGGAGAAGCTGGGGCGACCCTATGTGCATATCCTGTTTGGGGCCCGGCAAACCGGCAAGTCGACGCTTCTGAGGTCGCTGATTCCGGATCCCGCCTTAAGCATCGATCTGGCCGATCCACGGGAGCGAAGCCGGTACCTGGCTGACCCCGGGGAGTTGATCAACCGCTGTCGCGCCTTGCCGGCAAATCGGAAAGGCCAGATGGTGCTCATCGACGAAGCGCAGGCGGTTCCGGAGATCTTCAACTCCGTTCAGGTGCTGTATGACTCGGACAAGGAGCGGTGGCGGTTTGTCCTCTGCGGAAGCTCGGCTCGGAAGCTCCGGATGACGGGAGCGAACCTGTTGCCAGGCCGTTCGATGCTGCATCGCCTCTATCCGTTGACGCTCGCGGAGCATCCTGCCGACACACAACGAAGCCCGCACGCGCAGAGCCCTCTGCCGCTCGCGTGGCGGGATCCTCGCGGAAGGCGGCTGTTTCCCGCGGGGGATTTGGAAAGCCGCCTGACCTTCGGTGAACTGCCGGGTGTCGTCTGCGCCCCTGTCAGCGACCGCGCGGAACTGCTTAAGACTTACGCGCTGAATCATCTGGAGGAAGAGATCCGCCGCGAGGCTTTTGTGCGCGACTGGGGGGCCTTCGTTCGGTTCCTCAATCTGGCCGCACGCGAATCAGGACAGATTCTGAACTACGCCAACATCGCCCAGGAGACAGGTCTCTCCAAGCCGACGGTGAAGGCGTACTATCAGCTGTTGGAAGACATGTTCATCGGGTTCAGCGTGCCTGCGTTCTCGAGGAGCCCGCGCAAGAATCTCCTTTCCACTCCGAGGTTTCTCTTCTTTGACCTTGGAGTGCGCCATGCGGCAGCCGGGCTGGATGCCGTGCCTGAGATCGTTCGGGCACAGCCCGGACCGATCTTCGAGCAGTGGGTTGGCATCGAGCTTTGGAACCGCATTCAATACCTCGGCGGCGGGGGATTGCATCACTTGCGCACCAAGGACGGTGCCGAGATCGATTTCATTGTTGAACGAAAGAACGCGCTGACGCCGATCGAGGTGAAGTGGACCAAACGGCCCGCCCTCTCCGATGCGCGGCACATCCTGCGATTCTTGGAAGAACATCCCAAAGAGGCGCGGCATGGCTATATCATCTGCCGCATCGACCGGCCCTCGCGGCTGCACGAACAGGTCACCGCACTCCCCTGGTCCGACTTGTGATTCCTGGAATCGGCCTCCCCTCTGGACGATGGCGGCGTTCACCCCGTTGACGCTTCTGGAGACCTTTCGGCCAGGTATCCTGACGGAAGCCGGCATTGGTTATTTGCGGCCGTGAAAACCCCAACAGTCGCTATTTGCGAGAACGCCAAAAATCGAAAATAGTGATTCGCCTTACTTGCGCATTCACGGAGACGCCAGCCTGCTTGTTTCCAATTGTCGCTTGGGGCGGGCTTGGACGCGCCGGAAATTTGCACAGATTTGCACACGTGTACGTCGGTTTGGTGCGGTTTGTTTCGCATCGACGAAAAGTGCCCGCGAAGCAACGCGTTGGGGTCAAATTCCTTAGGAAAACATGCGAAATGCCCCGGCGTTTTCGAATCCCGTTAGGGTCGCCATTTCTTCTTCCTCATCTCCAGGAACTTGCAGCGACCTCTGGGTTTCCATGACGGGTTTCCCACCGTTTTCCCCACAGTTTCCACGATGTCTCGATCCGGAGTGAGCTGCACTTCACTGTTGGCGGCCGTGCGGGGTGTGATTGGAAGCGGGTCAGAACTCCCTTCCTCCTTCCGTGATCCGAACTCACCCGGACTTGATCACGCCCGCCACCTCCGGCTCGGGGCGGGAGGCTTGCGAAACTCTGTTTCCGCCCCTAGTCTCTTCATGTGCTTGCGGACGAACACCTCAGCCCGGAACAGGTGGAGGCCCTGCGGCGGATGTCGCCGGGGGAACGATGGCGGACCGCGCATCAGCTCTACTGGACGATGCGGCACCACAAGGCGGCCTTCCTCCGTTTTCAGCATCCCGACTGGTCCGATGATCAGATAAGGGATCAGGTGCGCCGCGCTTTCCTGTATGCCGGAACCTGACCTGATCGAGCTCTTCATCCGCCCTCTCTCAGGTGCGCAGATTCGCTACCTTGTCAGCGGGAGCGTTGCGGCCATGCTCTACGGCGAGCCAAGGGTCACACTTGATATCGATCTTGTGGTGTTTCTCCGCCCGGCTGACATCGCTCAGCTCGCCCTGCTTTATCCTGCTCCAGCCTTCTACGTCCCCCCTCCGGAGGTCATCGCAGTAGAAGTGGCGCGGGAACGGCGCGGGCACTTCAACGTCATTCACTCCGGGTCGGGTCTGAAGGCGGACTTTTACACTGCCAACCGTGACGAACTTCACGGCTGGGCCTTCCGGCGGGTCAGGCAGTATGCCATCGGCGACCTGACCGTGGTCCTGGCGCCTCCCGAGTATGTCATCCTCCGGAAGCTGGAGTATTTCCGGGAGGGCGGATCCGAGAAGCATCTTCGCGACATTCGCGGTATCCTCTCCGTCTCCGGTGACCAGATCAACGCGGGCGAGCTGCAGGACTGGATCGCACGTCGCAACCTCGGCGTCGAGTGGGAGAAGGCACGCTCCTGAGCGCGGGGTTCCCTGGAGTAACGAATCCCAATTCGCGCGTGAGGGAATCCCTCGAATCCCGTTAGGGTCGCCAANNTCCTTGTCGGCATCGAGGATCGCGACGAGCGACACCTCTGGCAGATCAAGACCTTCCCGGAGCAGGTTGATTCCGACCAGCACGTCGAACTGTCCCTTGCGGAGGGACCGGAGGATCTCGACCCGCTCGATGGCGTCGATTTCGCTGTGGAGGTAGCGGACATTGATTCCGATTTCACGCAGGTAGTCGGTCAGTTCCTCCGCCGTCCGCTTGGTCAGGGTGGTGACGAGGATCCGTTCCTGGCGTTCGACCCGCAGGCGGGCCTCATGGATGAGGTCGTCGATCTGGCCCTTGAGCGGCTTGAGGGTCACCTTCGGGTCGATGAGGCCCGTGGGCCGGACGACCAGCTCAGCCACGCGCCCTTCGGACCATCCGATCTCCCGTTCCGCCGGGGTCGCGCTGACGTAGATCGTCTGGCCCTGGAGCCCCTGGAATTCCGGAAACCGGAGGGGGCGGTTGTCGAGCGCGCTCGGGAGGCGGAACCCGTGTTCCACGAGCACTGTTTTGCGGGAGCGGTCCCCCTCGTACATGCCTCCGATCTGCGGCACGGTGGCATGCGACTCATCGAGCACGAGGAGGTGGTCCTTGGGGAAAAAGTCGATCAGGGTGTGGGGACGGGAGCCCGGCGGGCGGGCGGAGATGTGCCGGGAGTAATTCTCGATGCCGGAGCAGAACCCCATCTCCTCCATCATCTCGAGGTCGTACTCGGTCCGCATCTTGATCCTCTGGGCCTCGAGGAGCTTCCCCGCCCCCTCGAGCTCCGCGATCCGGTGGCCGAGCTCCTCGCGGATGGTGAGGATCGCCCGCTTGAGCTTTTCGGTCGGGGTGGCGAACTGCTTGGCCGGGTAGATGGAGATCCCCTCAAGGGTTTCGGTCCGGTGGCCCGTGAGGGGGTCGAACCGGGTGATCCGCTCCACCGTGTCGCCAAAGAACTCGAACCGCAGGGCATCCTCCGTGTAGGCGGGGCAGAGCTCCACCGTGTCCCCGCGGACCCGGAAGTTTCCCCGCGTGAACTCGATGTCGTTGCGGTTGTATTGAAGATCCACCAGCCGGCTGAGCAGCTGTTCGCGGGTCAGCTCCTGGCCGACGCGCACCGGGATGACCATCGCCTCGTAGTCCTCGCGGCTTCCGATCCCGTAGATGCAGGAGACGCTGGCCACCACGACGACGTCGCGTCGTGAGAACAGCGAGCTCATCGTGGAGAGGCGCATCCGCTCGATCGCCTCGTTCACGCTCGAGTCCTTCTCGATGAACGTGTCGGTGCGGGGGATGTACGCCTCCGGCTGGTAGTAGTCGAAGTAGCTGACGAAATACTCGACGGCGTTTTTCGGGAAGAAGGACTTGAACTCCGCGTAGAGCTGGGCGGCGAGGGTTTTGTTATGGGAGAGGACGAGTGTCGGGCGGTTGAGGGTCTGGATGACGTTGGCGATGGTGAACGTCTTGCCCGAGCCGGTGACCCCCAGGAGGGTTTGGTGGCGGTGGCCGGCGAGGAGCCATTCTGAGAGCCGCGCGATGGCGGCCGGCTGGTCACCTGCCGGTGAGTAAGGCGACTCGAGTTTGAACATGGGCCTGCGAAGGCTATCCCGGCCCTTCCGCAGCTGTCCATCCTTGGAGGAGGCCTGGCTCGTGACCCCCGTTGGCCAGGGCGGAAACCAGCGAGGAGCGGAAGGGGGGCATTTTTTGCGCGTGACAAGGCGACGGGGGCGCGGGGTATAGTCTCCCTTCGGTCCGGCTGACCCTATCGTCCAGCGGTTTAGGACACCGCCCTTTCACGGCGGTAACACGGGTTCGAATCCCGTTAGGGTCGCCAACTCTTCTTCCTTCGCCCCAGCCCCTTGCGTTCAATCAGGTGTCTGGAGTGCCTCTTGCAACAGGGCGGTCGACGTCATCAAATGCGCAGCTATGGCCGTCACCCCGGCGGCGCCAAACCTCTCCAGCCAGCCCTCCCCGCTCGCCATGGCCGCATTCATAGTCCCATTGAGAAGTGCCTCCACCATCCCAGGCTGCGGGCCGGATCGGATGTGCTCGAGAAACAACCCCTCGGCCGGAGGGCCGTCAGGACTCACCAGGAACGCCACCTCCCGCATGAAACGCACCTGGTACGCTTCCGGATCAATGACCGGGCCACGGGTCCCCGGGGGGACAAAGAGAAGCCAGACCTGCGCCAACCCCATCGCAGCCATGGTTAGCGCCTCACTCCCCATCCCGGGAATCAGGTAATCGTAAGCGTACCCAAGCAACGGGCATCCGGACCGGCCGCAGGTGTCCAGCAATGCCTCAGCATCCCGGAAGTCTCTTGCCATCCCTGCCAGTCGATCCTGCACCTCCTCCAGCGCGAGCGGTGCGGAGGGCCACCCGGGGGCTGGAGGAAGCGTCCGGTCGGGCGGGCTCATCATTTCCAACAGTCCGAGAAACCCATCGAATGCGTCCTCCTCCTCCTCCTCGATTTCGTCTTGGAGCGCCCCGTCGTCCTCCTCCTCCTCTTCGACAGGAGCGCGAGGGGGCGGAGGCGGAAACACGATCTCGTGAAGCCCAAGCTCCTGCGCTGTCCACGAGGGATCCTCCTCGCCGCCGGTTTCGAGGTTGCGGAGATCAGCTCTGCGTATGCGGTCCTTCACCAGGCGGACCAGGATCGGCCGTAACCGGGGATCGAGCGCCGCCTTCCTCGGGGTTTCTCCCTCGAGTGCCGGGACCGCGGAATCCATCCACTCCCGATCAAACCTCCGAACCATTTCCGACAGGGTCTGGCCGGGATCCGTGCCCGCGGGGTTTGGGAGTGCGAAGAACGTGGGATGAAGCCCCCGCTCGCTTGGACCCGGGGCGAGCCCCGGCGGAATCAGGGAGGGATCCGACGGCATGTCCGGCACCCGAATGCGGCGTGAAAGGTCGTCCAGTCGCTGCGAGACAAACCGTGCATCCTCGCCCATCACTCTCTCGAACTCCGCGCGGATCCGCCGAGTCGGGTCCACCCCGAACGCCTCCACCCGGGAGCCGCCCTCCCGAACGAGAATCTTTCCCAGAATGGCGCTCTCCTCCCCCTGCCCGGGCGCCCCATCCGAAGCTTCCAGGCAGTCGACCCCCGCGACGAACCCCTCCTTTTGCTCCTCCGGGGTGAGCGCGGCCGGGAGGAGCGAAAACGCACGGCCGATCCGCTTGATGCAGTCGGCCGGGGAGCACCCCAGAGTGTACTCTACGCGGCCGTGCTTCGGATCCGAGGCGTCGACCATCGCCCGGTACCGCACCCTCCAGGTTGCTTCGATCGACCTCTGGACCAGACGGAGATGGCCCAGGAGCCAGGAGCGTAGCGGCTCCCCGTCGGCGGGGCCCCCGTGGTGGACCGAGATCTGGCGGAGGGCGTCGAAGGGATCGACATCATTCCAGCTGGGGACCGTCATCGCCGATCCCATCGGACGCAGGTAGTGTGGGAGGCGGTAGGCCAGGAAAAGGTAAAGGCCGAAGCGGGGTGCGGCTGCTGCCAGCGTCCTGTCGAAAATGAGGTGGGGCTGCTGGGGCGAGGGGTCCAGGAGGTTGACGCCCTCCATCGACCGGTCGTCGATGATGCGGCGCACTTCCAGCAGCCAGGCCTCGGGGCGGACCTCGGCTTGGAGGAGCACGCGGGCGTCATTGCGGACTCCCGGGAAGCCCTCCTCGGCCCACCGCTCGCCGAACGTTCGACCTTGTGTGTCCCGCTCGACGAACACCTTGCTGACAATCATCTCCGGCACCTGGCTCTCGAGCCCATGCTGCTCGAGCGACGCGACCTCCCTCATGACCGCCCTGGCGAAGTCGGGTGATCGATTGATGCGTTGGAGCACCTCGTCGCCGGCCGAGGTCTCGATTTCGAGCATTTGGTCGTACTGCCCGTGGCTCCACGGGTTGAACGGGCAGTCCGCCGGGCAGGGGTAGCGGCTGGCGCGGTTCTCGCCGCACTCCCCCGCCGGGATTGTGCGTCCGACCGCAGGGCAGTGGCGCTTTTTGGAAGACTTGCTCATGATCGGTCGTTCGGGTTGTGAGGTCTTGCTGGGCATCATGGGCCCCGCATCCGCTCCTGCAACCCCAGACTGCATGCCACCTCCCGCCTCCGAGGATCGGCGCCGGATCGCGCGGAGCCAGCGAGCAGTTCAGCCGCGTGGCTCTCGTACCACGCGAGCATTCCTTGATCCCCTCTTTTCTCACCTTTCGCGCTGCTTGCGCGCCTCCACCCTGCGGGCCTCCTCGATCTCGAGCGCCTCGCGTCGTCCCACGGCGGCGTAATAGACGAGGTAGGCAACCCCGAGCCCGATCGGAATCAACCCAAACAGGGCCACCGAGGGATTTCGGTGGACGTTGTAATAGAGAGCCGCCGACAGCCCGACCCCGGCAAAAAGACAAACCAATCCGGCCAACAGCGTCCGATGGGGGCTGCGGGGACCCGAGGACCGCCAATCGTCGCTGAAGAAGTCCTCGGGCAACGGGGGAAGTTCCACCCCCTTGTCGATGGCAGCCATCCGCTCCTCGTGGTACAGGGCGAACATCGCCCGCTGGCGCCGATAGCGGAGCAGGAGCGAAAGCATCCCGGTCCCAATCCCAAGCACAACGGCAAGGATCGGAATGAGCAGCGCCAGGTTATCGACGTCTGCGGCGAGGAGCAAAGTCTGTGGTGTCATGGTGAGGTGGGGCTCGTTGAATGTGTTATGCGTCGTCTTCTTTCGTGTTCGGTCCGGCAGTCCGAACCCACAACACGCGTTGCCCCTTTTTACGCACAGGCTGCCGCCGGGGTTTCAAAAAGGTTTTTGAAACCGTGAGCTCCCCCCGCGAGTATCAATGGGGTCTCCCTTGCCTTTGGACGCGCAGCGGCAGGGGAGGCATGACAGGAACCGGAACCGCGGATGGACTCCGAGATCGCCCCCCTGATCCAGGCCCGTCAGTATGACGAGGCCTTTGGGAGGATCGTCAACGCGTTTCGTGACAAGGTCTTCCGGCTTGCCTGCACGTTCCTGAGGAACGAGGCCCAGGCGGAGGATGCCGCCCAGGAGGTGTTGATCAAGGTCTGGAAGGCCCTCCCGGGGTACCATGGCGGGGCTTCACTCTCGACCTGGATCTATACCATCACCCGGAACACCTGCCTGACGGAGATCCGCCGCCGGGCCGCCCGGCCAACCACCTCGTTGCAGGACCCCCAGCTGGAGGGGGTGGTCGAGGCGGTCGCTGCGGCCGATGCCCCGCAGCCCCAGCCAGGCCAGGCCGCGGACCTCGAGTGGATGCTGGCCCAGATCCCCGATCGCTATCGTCGCGTGGTGGTGCTGTTTCACCTCGAGCAGCACT
>DMJJ01000077.1 GCA_003452185.1 Verrucomicrobiales bacterium
GGCGGTGGGGGGGTGCGGGAGGGCAGGGTCCATTGCCGCGGCTCCCGGGGTGGGAGAGGATGGGAAGGGGACGCAGCGGCTTCGCTCTCCAGAACCCTCCGTACTCCTCCCGACCCACGGAAAAAGGCCCGCCTCCATCATGAGCCTCACCCAAAGCTCGGCACGCGCTTTCCCAGCAACAGGCATGTAACCCAAAAGAGGCCCCACAGTGAGATTTGTCGAGCAGTAAAGCCCCGGCAGAAATCTCCCCCGCGAATGACGGCATCCCCGTGCACCCCAACCAACGGCCAAACGCCCACCCTGCCCAACGCAGCTCCCATGGGGCCGCCAGAGTGCCGGTTCTGAGCACGATTCGGCTGGTCAGAATCCGCCTCACCGATTAGTGGTTTCGCGTGATTTCCGTCCTTCATCGAATCGGGGCCGCGCTTCTCCTCGCGGCGGCCTTCAGCCCCCTTCACGCACAACCGGTCAACCCGACCCCGGTGGAGCATGTCGTCCTGGTGGTCTGGGATGGGATGCGTCCCGACTTCGTTTCTCCCCAGTACTGTCCCACCCTGTACTCGCTGGCGACGAACGGGGTCTTCTTTCGGAGCCATCACCCGGCGTATGTCAGTTCGACGGAGGTGAACGGTGCCGCGCTCGCGACGGGGGCCAACCCCGGGCACAACGGGATTCTCGCCAACACGGAATACGACCCGGACTTCAGCTTTCTCAGCAGTTACGCCACGGAGGGAACCGACGCCGTGCGCCGCGGGGATGTGATGACGGGTGGCCACTATATCCAGACCCCCACGGTGGCAGAGATCCTCCACGAGGCCGGCATCCCCACGATCATCTCGGGGAGCAAACCGGTCGCCCAGTTTCACGACCGATCCCGGGTTCGCACCACCCCGGTGCAAAAGCAGTCAGTCACCCTTTACGAGGGGAAGACGATCCCGAGGGGCCTGGCCGACAAGCTCAAGAAGGTGAATGACGACAAGGCCTTCCCGCCGACCATCACCCAGCCGAACACGGCCCAGGACAACTGGACCACCCGGGCCCTCACCAAGGAGCTCTGGAAGGGGGGGATTCCCAAGTACACGCTCCTCTGGCTGAGCGACCCGGACAAGTCGCAGCACGAGACCGGGGTCGGCTCCCCGACATCGCTGGAGGGGATTGAATCGAGCGACAAGAACCTCGCCGAGGTGGTGAAGACCCTCAAGGAAAAGGGGGTGTGGGAAAAGACGGACCTGATGGTGGTGTCGGACCATGGGTTCTCAACGATCAGCCGGACGCCGGACGTGACGGCGATCCTCAAGAAGGCGGGGTTCCAGGCGTTCACGAAGCTGGAGGACCCGGAGAAGGGGGATGTGATGGTCGTGGGGCTCGGAGGAACGGCGCTCCTGTACGTCGTGCAGCATGACGAGACGGTGACCCGTGGCCTGATCGATTTCCTGCAAACCACGCCCTTCGCCGGGGCGATGTTCAGTCGCATTCCGGTGGAGGGAACCTTCCCGCTGGAGGCGGTCGGGTATGCGCAGACCAACAACGCCCCGGACATCATCCTCTCGCTTCGGTGGAGCTCGGAGACCAACGGCTACGGGGCTCCGGGGCTGATCACCACCGTTGGGGGAACCGCAGGCAAGGGATCGCATGCCTCCCTGAGCCGCTTCGACATGAACAACACGCTCGTTGGTCATGGCCCCGACTTCAAGCATGGGGTGGTGAGCCATGTCCCGAGCGGCAATGTCGATGTCGGCCCGACGATTCTCTGGCTCCTGGGGATGGAGCCTCCGAAGTCGATGGATGGGCGGGTGCTGCATGAGGCCCTGAGCCGATCGACCACCCCTCCGCCGGTGGCGGAGGTCAAGACGCTGGAGGCGACCCGGGATGTGGGGCTCTTCCGCTGGGAACAGTACTTGAAGGTGAGTTCGGTGGGGGGGACTCGTTATTTTGACGAGGCCAACGGAACGGCTGTGCCGAAGTAGAGATCGGCCCGCTCGGTGCGGAGCCTGGAGGGGGCGGGGACGACCGATCGGGTTGCGGCAGGCCGGAATCACGCTTTAAACATGCATCACGTCTCCTGATGGATGCCGCCTCGGTTTATCTGCTTCTTGGCGGAGCCGGCCTGCTGGCGGGGTTTGTGGATGCAATCGCCGGTGGCGGGGGATTGATCACACTCCCGGCGCTTCTCTGGACAGGTCTCCCCCCCCAGGTGGCTCTGGGGACCAACAAGCTCCAATCCTCCTGCGGCACGTCGCTGGCGGCGTTTCGGTACTGGCAGGCGGGGCTCATGCGGTCGACCGGCATCCCGCTGGGGGTGGCGGCCACGTTCTTGGCCGCGTGGGGGGGAAGCGCGGCGGCGGCCCATGCGCCGGCGGATCTCCTGCGGAGGATCATCCCGTTTCTGTTGATCGCGATCGCCCTGTATGTCGGGCTTCGTCCTTCGTTGGGATCGGAGGCCCGGCCGCCGCGGATGGGGCCGTTCCTCTTTGCGGTGGGGCTTGGAGGGATCCTGGGGTTTTACGACGGCTTCTTCGGGCCCGGGACCGGCTCCTTTTGGATGACGGCGTGTGTTGTGCTGCTCGGTTTGGAATTTCGCGGGGCCACGGGGTACACGAAGGCAATGAACCTGGCGAGCAACCTGGCCTCTCTCCTCTTCTTCGCCATGCATGGGCAGGTGCACGCG
The DNA here is from genome assembly GCA_003452185.1 of Verrucomicrobiales bacterium. Lineage (GTDB taxonomy): Bacteria > Verrucomicrobiota > Verrucomicrobiia > Limisphaerales > UBA11320 > UBA11320. Next base: position 2,669 of record DMJJ01000077.1, read on the forward strand.
CGGTATGGGCTGGCGATGGCGGCCGGGCAGCTGGCTGGAGCACAGCTTGGCTCTCGGATGGTGATCGTCCGTGGGAGTGGCCTGGTGCGTCCGATGCTCCTTGGGGTGGTGGCGGTGCTGGCGGGGAAGCTTTTGTGGGATGGGTTTGCGAGGTAGCTGGGCATCGTAAGATCCCGGCACTCCTCCTCCCCTCCCCTCCCCCGAAGCCGGACGAACCTGCACGCGGGGGGGACGTCCGGGGGTTCACTCCCCGCCCGCTCCTTCGAAGGAGGTTGGCGGCTCTCTCACGAGACGGCTACCCGCGTTGGATCATTGGGCCAGCCGGAAAAGGCGCACGGAGTTGCTCATTGGCACATAAACCGCCTGCAACGAGCCCTCAAGAACCGGCATGGCAAGCGTGTTCACAAAATGGGCCGCGTTCACATCGGGTGACGCCTGCAATGAGTACCCGTAGGCGTCCGCCGACCAGGCCAGGCGCAATGAGTTCGTCGACGTCCGACTGCTCAACAGGGTGACCGGCACGGGCACCGAGGCATCCACCAACGTCAGCGCCGTCAGGCTGAAGTCCATCCAGAGGCTGATGTTGTAGGTGTCAAACCCGGTCAGACTTGGGGTGACGTAGGGGAAACTGTGACCGGCATACCCCGTGGCATCCAGGGTGAGCGGATCCGCAAACCCGTCGCTCCCGTTCAACAGCGGCATGATCTCAATCGCGGCCCCGGCCCCGGCGGTGTTGCCCGAAAGCCTGGCTGTGAAGGAGGGAAGATCGAAGATCTGCCCATCCACCCGCTTGATCGTGATGGTGGCCGGCCCCTGCTGGGAGATCGGCCCCGAGGGGCCCGCGGTCTGCGCCTGCGCCGGAATGGCTGCCGGCCAGGAGAGCGGGGTGGGGCGGCCGGTGGGGGCCCCACCCGGGCTGGGGCTCCACCACTTGTCGAGTGAGTACGTGATCAGATACCCGCCAACACTGATGGTCTCGGAGGTCGCCCCGGAGGCGACATGGACCGCCGGCTGCGGGGTCAGAAAGAAGTTCAGGGTGATCGCCTGCGTGGAATTGAGGCAGAGCGACACGAGGGATGCGGCAAGCGCCACACTCGGGAGTGTTGGTTTCATGGAAGGCCCTTTGCTGATTGCTCTATGGCAACAGTAACGGATGCCACGGCCTTCGCAAACGGGGAACCCTCCCCTTTATTGGCGAACAATCAACCGAAGCGGTCGCGACGGTTTCCACCCTTGGATCCGAAGCGCCTCCCGCATCGCCAGACCTCCACCCCGCTCTCCGCCCCAGGACTCGGCCCCGTGGCGGTGAGACCAACAGGAACCGTGCTAGACTCCCACGGACTCCACTTCGGCATAGGCGTTGCGAAGCCAGACCTTCACCCGCTGCCGATCCAGGAGGCCGAGCCCCGTGACCCCCTTGTCGGGGTTGTTCTGGGCGGCCCAGAAGCTGGTGCTCCTCCCGTCGATCTTGGCGATCGCGGAATCGTGAAGCCGCTTGATGGAGACGAACTTTGCCTGCAGCTCCGCCGCCCGCTCCTTCACGCCGGAGGCGTCAAGGAGTTCAAAGGTGCTGCCGCGAAGCTGATTCAAGACGATGGTGTAGGAAAGCCGGTCACCGAAACGATCGAACAGCTTCCCAAGCAGATCGACCGAGTCCTTGCCGGAGTCCATCACATGCCAGTAGCGGACGGAGATCCCGAGTTCGGCGGCCGTCTCCAGCACCCCCGATTCATCCATCCACCTCACGAGCAGATCGTAGGTCTGCGCCGCGAGGTCGACAAGCACACGCTTCTCGGCAGACTCGGTCGCGGCCTCGAAGAGGGTGTCGAGGCTCTCGAACCGATCGATCACCACCGGGGAGGCGTAGTCGGAGTAGAACCGGAGCAACGATCCGTGGGATCGGTCGGTGTCGAAGCCGAGGAACGGGATTCCCTGATCGATCATGTACTGAGCCAGGATGCGCGAGACAAGTGATTTGCCCACGCCCCCCTTTTCACCGCCGATAAAATGTATGGTTGCCATGCTCTGACCTGAATGTTGGTTGGATGCTCTCGTGCCCGCCGCCGCCGGCACGCACGCGATGAGGCTTCCGCCCGAGGGAGTGAAAAGCAACGTCCCACCCCCGGTATGAGAAAGTTTCACCTGCGCCGTTCGTTCGCTCCGGCACCCCGTCCCCCCGCCGATCCGCTGCCTGCGGCGGATCCCGGGAGGCTGCCGGAGTGATTGCGGACGAGCGTGTTACACCGACGTCCCGAAGAAACGAATGAAACCCGGCCAGCAGCGGTCCAACGGATGCACGGCTAATGCCGGGCGAAACTTGAACTTATGAAAACGCTCCAGATGGCAACCCTTGGGCTCGGGCTTCTCCTGCTGATGGGCCCCTCGGTGAGAGGCGAGAACACGGTGGCGGTGAACGAGGTGCTGAAGCTGAAGGGGGCAGGGGTCGCGGATGAAACCATCGTCAGCTTCATCCAGGGCAAGAACCTGGACTACGATCTCTCGGCGGACAACATTCTCCGCCTCCGGGACCAGGGAGTCTCATCGGCCGTGCTGAACGCGATGCTCTCGACGACCCGCGGGGCGACTCCCCCGGTGGCGCCCTCCCCGGTACCGGCGCCGATCCCCGGAGCGCAGCCGGCGATCCCCGCGTCGCCGGGTGTGCCCAACGCCCCGACCGTTACGGTGACGCCGGTGATGGTCGGAGGAGGGGCCCCGGTGGCGAATCCGGACGTGGCCTATTTCCAGCAGGAGCTGACCCCCTACGGCCGGTGGATTCTTCTCGAGGATGGGCAGCATTACTGGCAGCCGACGATCGTGGCGACCACGCCGAGCTGGCGTCCGTACTGGGATCGCGGGCATTGGGTTTGGACGGACCACGGGTGGTATTGGTCGTCGGACTATCCGTGGGGGTGGGCGGTGTTTCACTATGGCCGGTGGCATCTTCACCCGCACCATGGTTGGCTCTGGTATCCCGACCGGGTGTGGGGTCCGGCCTGGGTGGTCTGGCGCTCCGGGGGTGACTATTGTGGATGGGCTCCCCTGCCCCCTGGGTCGGTGTATGACACGGTGGGAGGGCATTTCAGCTTCCACGGCCGCCATGTCGAGGCGGGGTTTGAGTTCGGGCTGGGGCTGGCGCACTTCAGCTTCTGCGCACTCCGGGAGTTCGGCGAGCCGGTGCATCGGCGGCTGTACGTAGGCCCGGAAGCGAGCGTGATCTACAACCGGACGGTGGTGGTGAACCACTACAGCCTCGAGCGCGGGGGTCCTGGTGGCGAAGCGCGTCCGAGGGTATTCAACCACGGGATCGAGGTGGCCCGGGTGACGGGCGCCCGGGGGCGGGAGTTTGAGAGCGTCCGGATTCAGGATCTCGACACGCCGGCCCCGGGCCGGGCTCATGAGCATCTGGATCCGCATGCCCGCACGCTCGACGTGTACCGCCCGCACTTCAACGGCCGGCGATAGCTCGCGCCCACGACCTCGTGACCTCGGTCGCTACAGACGAAGAGAGGGAGCCTCCGCCCCTCTCCCCCTCCCCTGTAGCCACCGACGTCAGGAGGT
>DMJJ01000398.1 GCA_003452185.1 Verrucomicrobiales bacterium
ATTCTCCAGACCATCGCCACGGTGCCGAAGTAAGCCCCGGGCGGTCTCTCGCAGGGGCCCCCCTTCACCGGGGGGGGCTCCTGACCGCGGCGGCCACGACCCTCGGGTCGTGGCCGCTTCCTTTTCGTATCTTCCACTTGTCCCCGGGGGCGGGTCATCGATAGGGTCCCGGCATGCAACTTCCCCCGCTCCTCCCGCGGCGCGCCTTCGCTCTTCTCCTCGGATCCAGCCTAGCTCTGGCGGCCGCCAACGAGACGCCCCCCCCGTGGCCGGGCGACGCCTGGAGGGGGGAGCATCGGATCATCGACCTCCACCAGCACATCGACGCGACTGAGGAGCACATCGGCCGGGCCATCCGGATCCTCGACCGCGCCGGGGTGGGGATCGGGGTGAACCTGACCGCCGGGGTGGTCACTCACAAGCCGGGGGAGGTGTCCGAGTTCGAGCAGGCGAAGCAGTTGGCGGATCGGCTGGCCCCCGGGCGCTTCCTTCACTACTTCAACCTCGATTACACGGGGTTTGACGAGGCTGACTTTTCCGAGCGGGCGGTCCGGCAGGTCGACGAGGCGCAACGGTTGGGGGCGGCGGGGTTCAAGGAGTACAAGCGCCTTGGGCTCACGCTGCGGGATGGGCATGGGGAGATCATCCCGATCGATCACCCGAAGCTCGATCCGGTCTGGCACCGGTGCGGGGAACTCGGCTTGCCCGTCAGCATTCATGTCGCCGATCCGAAGGCCTTCTGGCTTCCTTACAACCAGCAGAACGAGCGATGGAAGGAGCTCAAGGACCATCCGAAATGGTGGTTCGGCGACCCGAAGCAGTTTCCCTCCCGCATGGATCTCCTGGCCTCGCTTGACCGGGTGATCGCCCGTCACCCGGAGACGACCTTCGTCTGCGTTCATTTCGCGAATAACTCGGAGGACATCGACTGGGTGGACCGGATGCTCGATCTTCGTCCGAACATGAATGCGGATCTGGCCGCGCGAATCCCCGAGATCGGCCGCCACGATCCGGAGAAGGTTCGCCGGCTTTTCATCAAGCACCAGGACCGCATCCTTTTTGCGACCGACTTCCAGGTCTATGGCAAGCTGATCCTTGGGAGCTCGGGGGATGCCGAGCGCCCGACGGATGACGACGCCGTGGAGTTCTTCCACAAGGAGTGGCGCTGGCTTGAGACCCACGACCGGGACTGGCCCCACATGACGCCCATCCAGGGGGACTGGAACATCAGCTCCATCGGGTTGCCGCCCGAGGTGCTCCGGAAGATCTATTTCGACAACGCCCGGCGCCTTCTCGTCCGGTCGCTTCCCTTCACCCAGATGAAGGCCTCGCGGGTGGAGAGGGATTTCAAGCCGGACGGCCGGCTGCGGGCTGAGGCCTGGCTCCGGACCGTGCCGTTTCACCTCGAGCAGGGAAGCCTCGACGGGCAGCCCCACCCCGGACTCTCCACCACCTGCCGGGCCCTTTGGTCCGAACGCTACCTCTACCTCGCCTACGAATGCCCCTTCACCCAGTTGACCACCTTCACCCCGGTGCTGAAGAGCGGCGAGCGGATCGAGAAGGGAAAGGCCTTATGGGATGCGGACGTCGTGGAGGCTTTCATCGGGAGCGACCCGGAAAACCCCAATCACTACACCGAGTATGAATGGGCACCAACGGGGGAGTCGCTCGACCTGGAGCTGCGCCGGCCGAACTCGGATTTCGCCTGGAGCAGCGGGATGGAATCCGTGGTGACGGTGGATGAGAAGCGCAAGGTCTGGCGCTGCGAGGTGCGCATCCCGATGAAGTCGATCTCACCGACTCCCCCCGCCGCGGGGACGCGATGGCGGTTCAACCTCTACCGGATCGATCGGGCCCACAAGGCCTTCCTGGCCATGAACCCGACCCTCGGCGGGTCATTTCACATCCCGGCCCGGTTTGGCTGGCTGGAGCTGACCCCCTGAGCGGACTGGGGTGGGGGCACAAGAGCCGAGACCGCGGCCAACTGGTACCCAACACCCCTGACCGTCTGGATGAGCGAGACGGGATATCCCCGGTCGACGCTCTCACGGAGGAGATGCACGGTGACATCGATCACGTTGTTGGAGGCGTTCGGCTCGCTGGGCCAGACATGACGCGCCAGATCCTGACGGGTCACCACCTGGTTGGCGTGGCGCATGAGGTATTCCAGAATGGCAAACTGCTTGGCCGGAAGCCGAAGCTCCTTGCCCTCGCGGGTGACATAGCGACGCCGGGTGTCGAGTTCGAGATCTCCCATCCTGAGAAGGCTGGCGCTCACGTCCAAGGGAGTGCGCCGAAGAAGTGCTCGCACCCGGGCAAGGAGTTCGCCGAAGTCGAATGGCTTGGCAAGGTAATCGTCCGCCCCTGTATCCAGCCCCTTCACGCGGTCTTCCACCTTGTCACGGCAGGTGAGCACCAGTACCCGGGTCGCCCGCCCCGCCGCCCGAAGAGCCTTTAAAACCTCCACGCCATCCATGTCGGGAAGCAGGAGATCGAGAAGAATCAGGTCATAGTCAAAATCAAGAGAGCGCGCCAAACCCTTCCTGGCCTCC
>DMJJ01000410.1 GCA_003452185.1 Verrucomicrobiales bacterium
GTCCGTCGCTTCGCATCGCTCTGCCTGGCTCTGCTGGGAGTCCCCGCGGCCTTCTGCGCCACCCCCTCCGTGACTCCGGCGGCCCTTCCGCCCCAGCCGGGCTGGGGTGAGATGTCGGTGGAGACCAACGGGCTCGGCCTGATCCGCATCGCCGTCCCGGCCCGAACCCAGGGGCCCCGTTTACCGCTCCCGACTCCGTTCCCAAACATCACGGCCGCCCGTTGGATCGCCGGGCAGCGGTCGATCCCGATGGCGTGGGGGTTTGGGACGGCGCCGATCGCGCTCTGGCTTGAGGTTCCGGGGGAGGCCCCTCGCGACCTCCCCGCGGTGGTGGAGCTTGAGACCGCCGAGGGGACCAGCCAGTTCCGTGAGGGGCGGATCACCCTCTCCGCCCTCGACGCGAGGGTGCAGGGGACGCATGCGCGACTGGAGACCCACCCGGGCAACCATCGGATCGGATTCTGGACCGACCCCGCCGAGAGCGTGGTCTGGGACTACGCCCCGACGCGATGGGGGACCTATGACGTGGAGCTGGCGTACTCGGCCGACGGGGGGGAGGGGACCGAGCTCGAACTCCAGGTGGCGGGTCAGACATTCCACGTCGTGCGCCCATCGACCGGGGACTGGTATCGCTACCAGACGCTCCCCGTCGGCCGCCTTCGCCTCGCCACCTCCGATCGCCTGAGTTTCCGGGTGGCGGCCTCGTCGATGAAGGGGGCGGCGGCCCTCAACCTCAAGGCTCTCACGCTGCGCCCCGCCCCCGAGGGAACCCCCGTGGTTCAGGAGAAGCCCGGGGAGCTCCTCCTGGCGGCCCGGGATGCCACAACCCACAGCGTCCTGATGCGGTACGAGCCCGCGACGATCAAAAACTGCCTCGGCTACTGGGCCAACCCCGCCGATTGGGCCGAGTGGACCTTCGAGGTGCGGAGCGGCGGGGCCTATGAGATCGAGGTGCTCCAGGGGTGCGGTCGAGGGCAGGGGGGAAGCGACGTGCGGGTGGAGGTCGACGGCGTCCCGGCATCGGTTCTCACGGTTGAGGAGACGGGGCACTTCCAGATTTTTATCCCCCGGCGGGCCGGGCTCGCGCAATTGCTCCCGGGAACTCACCGGCTGGCGCTCAAGCCGGTTCGCAAGCAGGCAGGGGCCATCATGGACGTGCGGCAGGTCCGGCTTTCGGCCGTCGATCCCTCGAGGCTGCCACCGCTCCGCGGGCTGGCCTCGGCGAAGCGAAGCCGGTGGTTTGAGTTTGACCGATACGACTTCGAGGTCGATGGCCGGCCGGTCCTCGTGGTGGAGCCCGCGAACGAGGCCCCGGGTCGTCCCTGGCTCTGGCACGGGGAGTTCTTTGGCCACAAGCCCAACCCGGACCTCGCCCTTCTGGGGCGTGGTTTTCACATCGTCTACATGGGAGTGCCGGACATGCTGGGATCCCCCCGCGCCGTTCGCCACTGGGATGCGCTCCACCGGGAGCTGACCACCCGGTACGGGTTCTCGGCCCGCCCGGCCCTCGTGGGGCTGAGCCGGGGGGGGCTCTATTGTTACAACTGGGCGATTGCCAACCCGACAAAAGTGGCTTGCCTCTACGGCGATGCCCCGGTGTGCGATCTCCGGAGCTGGCCCGGGGGGAAGGGCAAAGGACCCGGGAGTGCGGGTGACTGGCAGCTGGCATTCCGGGAATACGGGTTTGCGTCGGAGGCGGAGGCGGTCGCGTACCGCGGGAACCCGGTCGACAACCTGGCGCCGCTCGCCGCCGCAAGGGTGCCGCTGCTGCATGTCTACGGCGACGCGGACGAGGTTGTTCCCTGGGATGAGAACACCGGCACAGTCGCCGATCGCTACCGGAAGCTCGGCGGCGAGATCACCCTCATCGGGAAGCCCGGGGTGAAGCATCATCCCCACGGGCTCGACGACTCGACCCCGATCGTGGAGTTCCTCTGGCGCCATGCCGCGGGGGCCGGGGCGCAGGAGCGGTTGGCGCGCCACGGGGGCGGGCCGCTCGATGAGGCGGGGCGTCCCCTGATCCGCAAGACCGGGACCCTGGACCTCGACCTGGTGGAGACCACCCCGGTGGTTGTGGGAGGGCGCCTCTGGCGGCTCGAGTGGGTCAGGGAGCAGTACTGGGACAACCCGCGGCACACGAATTTCTTCCGGTTCCGGGACCCGGCCACGGGCGAGACAACCCCGCCGTTCGCCGAGGGACATGAGTTTGGGAGCGCGTTCGTCGATGGGGGCCGGGTCTATGTGAGCGGGACCCTGGGGCGGTCGCGGATCGATCTCTTCTCCTCGACCGATCTCAAGGCCTGGGATTCATGGACGGCGCTCGACGACCGGCGCTACGGCGTCTTCAACACCTCGGTCTGCAAGGCCGGCGGGGAGTACGTCCTGATGTTTGAGATCGACCGTCCGGCGGAGGAGGCTGGCACGCCCTTCACGGCCCGGTTCCTTAAGTCACCCGATCTCCGCGCGTGGACCCTCACGCCGCCCGAATGCAACTATGCCAGGGACCGGTACACCGCCCCACATGCGCTCCGGTGGAGCGGGGGATGGTTCTATGATTTTTACCTGGAGGCACACGACGGGTATGAGACCCGCGTGGTGAGGTCGCGGGATCTTGTTCGGTGGGAGCCGAGCCCCCTGAACCCGGTGTTGAAGGCGTCACCCGCAGACAAGCGGATCGCTGCATCGGGCCTCACCGATGCCCAGCGGGGGCGGGTGGCCAACGCCGTCGACCTGAACAACTCGGACATCGACTTCTGCGAGTTCCAGGGGCGGCTTGTCATCAACTACTCCTGGGGAAACCAACTTGGCGTGGAGCACCTTGCGGGAGGAGTCTACGACGGCACCCTCGACCAGTTCCTGAAAGGGTGGTTTCCGTCGTCGCCTTAGTTGGGGGAGTGGGGAGGCTCTTGCCCACGAGTGGCAGGCGGTCTCGTTGCGTCCGGCCCAGTGTCTGTAGCGACCGAGGTCACGAGTTCGTGGGTGCGAGCATGACCCAGCGCCGCAGGTGAGCAATGGCGGCCCTGCGTGCCGGAGAGAGGGAAGCCCGCCCGGGGGCGGGCCCACCTCCTGACGTCGGTGGCTACAGGCGAGGGGAACAGGGGCGGGGAGTGGCGTCTTCTTCGGCTGTAGCGACCGAGGTCACGAGGTCGTGGGTGGGAACATGTCCCTTCGCCGCAGCTGAGCAATGGCGGCCCTGCGTGCCGGAGAGAGGGAAGCCCGCCCGGGGGCGGGCCCACCTCCTGACGTCGGTGGCTACAGGGGAGGGGAACAAGGGAGGGGGCACCGCGCCTTTCGGCTGCTGGCACCGCTGGCTACCGGGCATTATGGGGCGGGCGTCGTGGTCAGGGCCTCGGTGATCATTCCGAGGACCTCGGTCCGGGCGACACGACCGATCAGGCGTCGATGTGTCTTCGAGGCGACGACCGGGACGTTCCGGAGCTCGCTCGCCACCAGCACCGGGAGGGCATCGGCCAGCTTCAGGTCGGGGGTGAGTGCTGCGGGGGGCGGGCGCATGACGTCCGAGGCGATGACCCCGTGGAGCTCCGTGCCCGGCTGGAGGTATTCCTTGAGGTCCTGGAGGGCAACCACCCCGATGAGGATTCCGTCGGGGTCGATCACGGGGAGGAAGTTGTTGGACCCGCTGAGGAAGCGACCTGCGATCTCCCGGAAGCTGGCGTTTTCGCGGATCGGGGGGACGGGATCCTGCATGAAGTCCCCGACCCGTCCGGCGGTCGCCCCTCCGATCCTTCCGGTGTCGGAGTAGGAATCGAGGCCGCGCCGGCGGAGCGGCTCCGTGTAGACCGAGTCGTGATGGAAACGCCGTCCCACCACCGCTCCCACGACGCAGGCGATCATCAGCGCGGGCATCAGCGAGTAGTTCAGGGAGAGCTCAAACACGGTCAGCATGGCGAGGAGCGGGGAGTGGGTCGTGGCGGCGAGCAGGCTCCCCATGCCGACCAGGGCGAAGGCCCCGATCGGGAGGCTGCTTCCCAGGTGGAGCATGTGGATCGTGGCGCCGAAGACGCTCCCGAGTGCGGCTCCCAGGAAGAGGGTGGGGGTGAAGACACCCCCGACGGTGCCCGAGCCCACGGTGATGACAATCGCAAGAAGTTTCGCACCAAACAATCCGATCAGGAACTCGAGCATCTCGTGGTTCTCGCGCAGCCCGAGAATCTCGTTCGTTGCGCCGTAACCGTTCCCCAGCACCTCGGGGTACCAGAGGGAGGTGGCGCCAACCAGCAGCCCCGCCAATCCCATGCGGAGGTAGACCGGGAGGCCCACGCGACCGAACGCCTTCTCGCCGGCCCGGAGCAGCCCGAGGAATCCCGCCCCGAGCAGCCCGGAGCCGACCCCGAGGAGCAGGAACCAGGGAAGCTGGCCGAGGCTGTCGAAGTCGAAGGCCGGGACCACGTAGCGACCCCCTCCCGCGGCGACCGAGCGGGAGACGAGCGTCGCGACCACGGAGGAAAAGACCACCGGGGCGAAGAGGTTCATCGCGAAGTTGCCCAGGACGACCTGGGCCGCGAAGACGGCGCCGGCGATCGGCGCATTGCACCCTGCGGCGAGGCCCGACGCGGCGCCGCAGGCCACGAGCAGCCGGAGGCGGTACGGGGGCCACTGCGCGAGCTGTCCGAGTCGGGAGGCGACGGAGGAGGCCAGCTGGATGACGAGACCTTCCCGCCCGATCGAGGCCCCGGTGCTCATGCTGACCAGGGAGGAGAGGGCGTTGAGGAGGGCGGGGCGGAGCCTGAGGCGGCCATCCCCCGCCACGACCACCTCGAGGAGGTTCATCAGCCGCCCTCCCTTGCCAATCATCCGGAACCCGAAGTGGAGGATGGCTCCCGCACCCAACCCACCGATGGCCGGAGTCAGGAGCCGCAGTGCGGGGGGCATCCCTTTCGCGAGGCTGAGAATATCCCCCTGGCCCCCGAGAAACAGGGCCTGCAGAACCTGGTGGCAGAGCTGGTAGGCGAGTTGGGTGAGGCCGCCGATCAGGCCGACGGCCCCCGCGAGGAGCAGGTGGAAGGTCTCCTCGGACATCCGGAGGCGATCCCGCCACCGGAGGGCGGTGAGCCAGTGCTCCTGGAGGAAGCGGCGAAGGACGCCCGGTTCCCGGGGAGGCCGGGGTCCCGGGTCACTCATGGCGTGACTCCCGGTTGCCGATCACCCCTTGGCGGGCTCCGGTGAGGTGTGTCGCGCGGGAAGGTACAGCGTGAAGACGGAACCGCGGCCGAGCTCGGAGTGGACATGCAGGCCACCCTTCGCCTCCTTGAGCAGCCGACGGACAATGCAGAGCCCGAGTCCCGCCCCCTTGCCCGTGGGCTGGCTCGTGAAATAGGGCTCAAAAATCCGTTCAAGGACCACGGGCGCCATCCCGGGCCCATTGTCCGTGATCGAGATCGCCATGAGCGGGGTGATGTTTTGAAACTCCTCCCGGTTGATGAACCGCTCGTTCGGGCTGTCCTGGAAGAGCGACATGTCGAGTGGGTTCAGCAGCGTCTGGCCCCGCACCTCGACGAGATGACACTCGCGCGTGCACTGCAGCGCGTTGATCGTGAGGTTGAGGAGCATCTGGATCAGGTCCGTGCCGTTGAGCAGGACCATGCTGTCGCGCGGGAGCGGCTTGATCTGCAGATCGTGCCCCCGGGCATCGGGCAGCGCCCGCACCAGGTCGCCGAGGTCGACCAGGATCTGGTTCACCCATACCGTCCCCTGCGCGTGGGAGTTGGGGGTGAGGAGACGGAGGTAACGGCGGGAGATCTCGATGCAGTTGGTGATCTGACGGGTGACCCGGCGCATCCGGTCCTTGATCATCTCAAGGTCCTCGCCCTGCACGCTCTCCTCCTGGCTCATCCGCTGGTTGATGATCTGGACCAGCCCCGAGATGATGGTAAGCGGACCATTGATGTCGTTGATGATGCTGGCGTAGATCTCGCCCCGCGTCCGCATGCTCTCCTCCTTCACCTTGAGCTGCTGCACCTCCTCGCGAATCTCCTCCAGGCGCTGGATGTTCTCCTGCACCTCGCGGTTGGCCGAGCGGCGTTCCATGGCGGTGGCCACGACGTTCCGCATATGGCGCACGTCAAAGGGCTTGTTCAGGTAGTCGCAGGCCCGCAGGCGCAGCGCCTTGCGAAGATACTCCGGGGTCTCGAAGGCGGTGAGCATCACCACCTCGATGGTCGGATCGATCTGACGGACGTGCTCCAGGAGCTCCAGGCCGGTCATCCCGGGCATCCGGATGTCGAGGACGGCGACATCGATCCGCTCCGTGCGGAGCACCTCCAGGGCGGCCTTGGCACTCGTGGCCACGGTGATCTGGTAGTCCTCCTTGAAGATGAGGCGAAGGGATTCGCGGGGCCCCTCCTCATCATCGACGATGAGGAGTCTCGCGTTGCTCGCAGCGCGGGGCACCAGCCCCGGGGCGGAGGGTGAATCGGTCGACGTACGGTCGGTCAGCTCTGTTGACAGGTCCAGCGAGAAGGGGGTCGGCATGAGTCCGGGAATAATCGCATCGGGGGACGGACGCGCCGTTGCAGACGGCCACTCGGCCGCCTCCGGGCGCCGCCCCCACAACAACATGCGTGCTGTGCGGGGCTCTGCTGCGAGATGCGCCGAGCTGCGTCCCTTCCCGTCCCCGCGGCAGTGTTGGTCTGCCACAGGCGGTCGGCGACGCCAGCTTCCGACATCCAGGATCCCCTCGGGATAGAGGGCCCCGGACCGAAGCCGCGGCGGGAGTTGCACAACGAACCACGACGGCTACTCCCTGCCGTCGTTGGAGGGATTCCACTACGTCCGGAATCCACGATGGAACGACACCAACAAAAATCAAAAACCGCTGCGAGGGGGGATCGGGAGAAGAGAAATGCGTGGCATGCAGACCGGGCGAAAATGCCTTTCACCCACCTGCCAAAAAAGAATTCCTCAACCCGGAATTCCTGAGGCCGGCACGTACATCCATGTGCCGGTCTGACTGCCAAAATTACATCCATGCAACACAGTTTGGCGGACTCGATCGGTGGCGGAATCATAGGAAACCACCGCGCACTCACAAGTCGAATCTCTGATCCTGCCTTTAGCTGACCTAAAGGTGACTCGACATCGTCCCACGCGACGCAGCAGTGATATTTGGGGGTGAGTGATAAAGCGGTTTGGTTGGGGGTAAGAAAAAATTTACTGCCCCTGGGCTGGTCTGGCTTGGGCGGCGTGTGGGGGTGTGGGTTGGGAATTGGCTCGCCCTTCCGGGAGGGGCTGCGTAGGTTCCGGCCCGTTTGGATCGGGCCTTGGGTTGGGTTCCCGGCCGGATGAGGGTGAGGGTGAGGGTGAGCGTTTGCGCGGTTGCTGCGGCAAGGTCGATGTATGAGAAGACAGCTCCGAGTGTTGGTGATTGAGGATTCGGAATTCGACGCCCAGGTGATGATCAGCCTGTTGCGGCGGGCCGGGTATGACCCCTACATGCTGCGGGTGGAAACCTCGGAGACCCTGGCGGAGGCGATCTCGGGCAAGACGTGGGATATCATCCTGGCGGACTACAATCTTCCGGCCTTCAACGCCCTGGACGCCTTGAGGCAGGTGCAGGCGGCCGGGCTGGATGTTCCCTTCATCATTGTTTCGGGGGGGATCGGGGAGGACATCGCGGTTGCGGCGATGAAGGCGGGGGCCCACGACTATCTGATGAAGGGGAACCTCAACCGCCTGGCGCCGGCGGTGGAGCGGGAGCTTCGTGAGGCCTCGATCCGGTCCGAGCAGCGTTCCGCCAAGCGGGCCCTGCTTGAGAGCGAGCAGCGGTATCGTCTCCTGTGGGAGACCTCCCCGGACGCGGTTGTCCTGATGGATGACCAGTGTCACATGCAGTTCGTGAACCCGGCGGTGGAGGAGGTGTTTGGGTATGTGCCGGACGAGCTCGCCGAGAAGGGGTTTGCGATGCTTCAGCCGGAGCGCCTCCGGGGCCTGCTCCGGACCCGTCTGGAGGAGACCCTCCGGGCCGGGGCGATGCGGGTGCGGTGGCGGAACCTTGAGACCCTCGGGCTGCGCAAGGACGGAAGCGAGTTCCCGATGGAAATCTCGATGAGCGACATGGAGCTCGAGGGATGGCGGCGGTTTGTCTGCTTCATCCGCGATATCACCGAGCGGAAGCGGGCCGAGGAGGAGCTCCGGGAGAACCAGGAGCAGTTCCGCGTGGCGCGTGAGATCCAGCAGCGGCTCTTCCCCAAGTCGGCTCCCGGGATCCAGGGATTTGAGGTCGGCGGGGCCTCCTTCCCGGCCGATGCTGCCGGCGGCGACTATTTCGACTACCTCCCGATGCTCAACAACCAGCTCGGCGTGGTGGTGGGGGATGTCAGCGGCCATGGGGTTGGGCCGGCTCTCCTCATGGCCGAAACGCGCGCCTACCTCCGGGTCTTGACCGGGCGCCGCGAGAACGTGGGGGAGATCCTCACCCGGGCCAACGCGATCCTGTCGGAGGATGTCGGCAACTCGCGCTTCATCACCCTGTTCATGGCCAGGCTGGATCCCGTGACCCGCTCCTTTGCGTACGCGAGCGCCGGGCATCCCCCCGGGTACCTGCTCGACGCCTCGGGTCGGGTGAAGCGGCCACTTCCCCGCACCGGGCTTCCGCTCGGCCGCCGCGCGAGCACCGAGTTCGTCGAGTCCCCGATGATCCAGATGGACCCGGGGGACCTGATGGTGCTGCTGACGGACGGAATCGAGGAGGCGGCCAACCAGGATGAGGAGTTGTTCGGAATCGACCGGCTCCTGGACGTGATCCGCACCCACCAGTCGGAGCCCCCGGTGGAGATCGTCAAGCGGCTGCACGAAGCGGTGACGGCGTTCGCGGGCAAGGGTCCGCAGCTGGATGACGTGACCGCGATCCTGATCCGGGCCCGGGGCTGAGCCTCACCGGGGCGGGGATGGGGCGCGCTCGGGGGTGCCTGCCTGCCTGCCTGCAGGCGGGTGGGGCTTACGACGGCGTGGGGGGGGGCTGCTCGTG
>DMJJ01000581.1:0-2464 GCA_003452185.1 Verrucomicrobiales bacterium
GAGTGGGAGGTTCAGAAACAGGGGGCCGGGTGGAAGGTCTACGCCTGGCGGGTGGAGCACCCCGAGGCCAAGGGTCCCATGCGGTACCTTCCGTGGGGATACTTTCTCATCGAGCTCGATCGCAACGATCAGCCGGTGCACTACAAGTTTGGCGGCTGAGCTCGCCTCGAAAGGACGTCGGCCTCGAACAAGTGCCGATTTCTGATTTCCCATTGGCGATTGGAATGGGAAGTCGACAATCGGAAATTGAAAATGCCCCCTCACGGGTCCTGCACCAGGTGCTGGGCCATCTCGACGAACTGCTCAAGGGAAACCTGCTCGGCCCGGATGTCGATGGGGACCTTGGCGGCGGCGCACGCGGCGTGGATCAACGGCTCGGGCCACCGCTGCTTGAGGAGCTTGACCATCATTTTTCGGCGCTGGCTCAGGCCAAGCCGAACGAGCTGGGTGTACGCGGCGCGGGGTGGGCCGGTGAGCAGCGGGGTGGGGCGTTTCTCGAGGATCAGGACCGCGGACTCAACATCGGGGGAAGGGAAGAAGCAGCCTGATGGGATCCGAAACGCGATCCGAGCCCGGTAGTCGAGCTGAAGCAGGAGGGTGAGAAGCCCGTAGTCATCGGTGCCCGGACGGGCCACGGCGCGGCGCGCCACCTCGAGCTGCAGCGTGGCCACCATGGTCGAAGGGCCCCGGCCTCCCTGGGCGAGCTCGACGAGGAGCGGGGATGCGACGGAGTAGGGTAGGTTGGCGACGAGCTTGAACGAGGACCAGTCGCGGGGGTGGGACTTGATGTAGTGGAGCGCGTCGGCGTGGATGAGGGTGAGGTTCTTGACGGCCACCAGGCGCTCCCGCAGGAACTCCACCAGCCGGAGATCGAGCTCGATGGCGGTCACATGGGCCGAGTACGCGACGAGCCACTCGGTGAGCGGCCCCATGCCGGGGCCCACCTCCAGGACCTGGTCATCGTGGGTCAGCTTGGCGTGCTCGACGATCCGCTTGAGCTGGTTTTCGTCGTGAAGGAAGTTCTGCCCGAGCGACTTCGTCAGCTGGATCCCGCGGTCCTGAAGGATCTGGCGCATCTCCGTGAGCTTCATAGGAGGGACTCACCCAGGGCTGTCACCGAGTTGCGGAGCGCCCGATCGCCCACCGTGAGCGGGGGGGTGAACCCGATCACGTTTGAGGCCTCCCCCTCCGGGAGGAGGATGTATCCCCGGCAGAGCATTTGTTTGACGGCGCGCAGGCTGGCGGCCGTCGCGGGCTTTCCCCGGCGGGTCCGGAGTTCGATCCCCGCCATGAGGCCGGCGCCCCGTGCCTCCAGAGCGAGCCGGCCGGTCGACGGGCCCAGGGCCCGAAGCCATCCGAGCAGTTTTTCGCCGAGGTCGCGGCTGCGGTCGACAAGCCCGAGGCGGCGGATCTCGCCGATCTGGGCGAGCGCCATGGCGCAGCCGACCGGGTGGCCGAGGAACGTGCTGGTGTGGAGGGCCTCGCCGGAGCTTCGGGGCCACGCCGCCTTCATGACACGGGATTCCCCGACGCAGGCGGAAATCGGAAACCCGCCGGCCAGGGCCTTGCCGAGGCAGATCAGGTCCGGGGCGACCTTCTCGTGCTCGGAGGCAAACCAGGCCCCGGTGCGGCCGAAGCCTGTGTAGATCTCGTCCGTCACGAGAAGTGCCCCATGTCGATGGCACCAGTCGCGCACGATCTGGAGAAACCCGGCCGGGGGGACGCGGATTCCGCCGCGGGCCTGCACCGGCTCGACCAGCACGGCGCCGACCGGGGAGCGGGCGGCGGCCCGCTCCAGGCTCGTTTGGAGGGTTTCCAGCCCTCGTGGGTCGCCCGCCACGGGATAGGGGAGGAAGCGGGCAAACGAGCGGAGCTGGCGGCGGAACGGGGATCGGAAGTGGGGGCGGTGGGTGGCGTTGAGGGCCCCGTAGCCCAGGCCGTGGTAGGCTCCCTGGAAAGAGAGAATCCCGGGGCGGCCTGTCGCGAGGAGGGCGGTCTTCAGGGCGGCCTCGATGGCCTCGAACCCGGAGGAGCAGAAGAGGGTGCGTCCCTCTCCCACGCCCCAGCGTTCGAAGGTGAGACGGCTGAGCTCACGAGCCAGCCCGGCCTTGAGGGCGTGGGGATGGACATCGCCCATGGCATGCAGGAGGCGTCCCATCTGGCGCTGGCCGGCCTTCACGACCGCGGGGTTTGCGTGCCCGGCCGCGGCGACACCGAAGGCGGCGGTCAGGTCCAGGTAGCGCCGACCCTCCTCGTCCCGCACGTGGCATCCCCGGGCTTGGCGCCAGACGATGGGCCACGATCCGTCCTCCTCGATGAAGGTGACGTTTCGCGACTCATACCGCTTCAGGAGCTGGAGCACCCGGGCTGAACCCATGTCGCCGGGAGGCTACGCGCTTCCCCGGGGGATGGGAAGCGTGGGGACTGCACGGCCTCCGCCTTTCCCCTGTAGCCACCGACGTGA
>DMJJ01000581.1:2855-5303 GCA_003452185.1 Verrucomicrobiales bacterium
CTCCTGACGTCGGTCGCTACAGGGGGAGGGGGCTCCGGCTCGTGTCCAGGGTATGGCGGGAATTGACGGGGCGGTGTGAGGGACAGCACACTCTGCGCGATGAAAGCCGTCATTCTCGCCGCTGGAAAAGGAACTCGCATGCGCGAGCTCACGCAGGAGATCCCGAAGCCGATGCTCAAGGTGCAGGGGCGGCCGATCCTGGAGCACATCCTGGAGGGGTTGAAGGCGGCCGGGATCCTCGAGGTGTTTATCGTCACGGGGTTCTGCGCCGAGGCGATCGAGGGGTATTTTGGTGACGGAAAGCGGTGGGGGGTGCGAATCGAGTATGGACGGCAGCTCGTTCAGGATGGGACCGGCAAGGCCCCCGAGCTGGCCCGCGGGTTCGTCGGGGGGGATGATTTCCTCCTCACCTACGGGGACATTCTCGTGAAGCCTGAGACGTACGCGCAGATGATCCGGCGCTTTGGCGAGGGGCCGTTCAGCGGGCTGGTGACCGTGACCGGGAGCGAGGATGTCACCAAGGGGGGGCTCAACTTCTTCGACCCCTCGTTCTGTCTCACGCGGCTGGTGGAAAAGCCGACTGCGGCCCAGGTCGAGGAGCTCCGCCGTGAGGGATGGCTGAAGCCGGGCCAGACCGCCTGGTACAACGCCGGCATCTACATCTTCCGCCCCCTGGTCTACGGGTTTACTTCAAGGCTCGAGAAGTCCCCGCGCGGGGAGTATGAGCTCACAGACGCCTTGAACCAGATGGTCGCGGCCGGGGAGAAGGTCGCAGGCATGGCGATCGAGGGACGCTGGGTGGACGTAAGGGATCCCGAGGTCCTTGCCTCTCTCCAGCAGGGGTGAGGTCGGGGCCGGCTACTGCAGGGCGTTCCACCATCCAAGGGAGACCAGGGCGGCGAAACCGAGCTTGCACGGGAGATCCCACCTCGTTTGCCGGGGGACATCGCCGCCGAACGGACGGAGCAGGAGTCCCAGGCCTGCGCCGACGGCGAACCCCGCCACGTGGACCAGAACGTCCGACTCGGGGCTGAAGCCGAAGAGAATGAGGAGAAACCCGGCTGAGATGACCCCTCGGGCCGCCGTCAGCGTGGGGCGCTGGCGCCACTCCTCCAGCCGGAATGCCCGGACGGAGATCATCCCCAGGGCTGCCATGACAAACCCCGAGGCTCCGAGCCCGTGGTAATGCTCCGGGCGGAAGGCGAGGCCGATCCAGTTGGCGGCCACCCCGGAAAGGGTGGAGGCGAGGAGGGCCGGGCCGGCACCGTACTCCGCCATCGCCACCCCGAGGAAAACAAGCCCGATGGTGAGGTTGGAAATCAGGTGCCGCGCATCGACGTGGAGAAAGAGCGCCGTGATGGACCGCCACCAGGCGCCGCCACGCGCCGCGACGGAATCAAAGTCCCCGGCCGCGGCCAGCGGAGATTTATCCACGATGCTCAAAAGGTGAACCAGGGTGACCAGCGCCACCCACCCCAGGGCCTGCCAGTCGAAGACCCACCCCACGCGGGCCACGGCGGTCTGCCAGCGGCGATGCCGGTTCTCCCGCTGGTACTGCGCCAGGATGGCCCGCGCCCGGCCCAACTCCACCTCGGGTATCGAAAGGGTGGCTCCCGGCCCCCCGGGGGCGGGGTGCAGCTCCGGCTCGATCCCCTGGCTTGCCAGCACAAGGCTCCAATCCATCGCTTGTTGCAGCGAAGGGGCCGGAATCGTTCCACTGGCAGAGCCGGGCTCCATGAAAATGCGGCGCAACGTAGTGCCTCGCGATGAAGTCCGCCACTCTTTCGGCGGGGCGCCTCTCCCGCCCCCCCCGGCACCCTGCCCGGTTTTGGGACAGCCGTGCCCCGGCAAGGGGCACCGATTTGAGAATATTCGCCGGGTGACTTACGGTGAGCCAGGTCCATCCCGGTTGTGGGCGGCAGAATCAACCCAGGAGGAGGCTCTGGAATCGATTCTGCTACACGTCAGGGGTGGAATCATCGATCGCGACGTCGATGGTCGATGAGGCCGGGTTCTGCTTGTACCAGAGAACGGGATGCCTATGAATTTGATCAAGCCGAACTGCCGCGTGCAGTTCACCGCAGAGGATGTCGATTTCATCACGGAGGTGCTTGGGTCCCGGGGGGCGGGGGCTTCCTCCTCCTGCCTGACCCAACTTTTGGCCGACGAGTCGTCGCGGGATCTTCTGCTGGACGACGACTCGCTGCTGGCAGCGCTGCTCGAGCATCGCGGCTGCCTGAAGGTTTCCTCGCATCTCTATTTCTACGTGATGGTGCGCCACGCCCTGCGACGCGCGGGGATTGACCAGCGGGAGGTTGCGGACTACGTCGCGGAGCTCCTTACGGAGTTCTCCCTGCAGCAGCGGATCGCCGCGCCGGTGCAGGGGGGGGGTGCGCCGCCGGAGTATTTTTTCGAGATGGTGGCTGCCTTGGGCACCGCCGACGACCT
>DMJJ01000320.1 GCA_003452185.1 Verrucomicrobiales bacterium
TCGAGCATGCCCCGCTGCTTGAGATCCTTGAGCAGGGCCCCGATGGCCTGGTCGCATTGGCGGGCCAGATTCCGATGGCCGCTCTCGATGTCATCGTGGTTATCCCAGGGCTGACCGGCCCCATGCCACACCTGCACGAACCGCACCCCGCGCTCAACCAGCCGGCGGGCGATGAGGATCTGCCGGGCCTGAGTCCCCTCTCCATACATCTTCCGGATGTGCTCCGGCTCGCGGGAGACATCGAACGCGTCGGTCGCGTCCATCTGCATCCGGTAGGCGAGCTCGAACGACTGGATCCGGGCCTCGATCTGGGAGTCCTGCCGCCGATGTTCCTGGTGGCGGCGGTTGAGCCGCTGGAGCAGGTCGATCTGCCGTCGCTGATCGGGGAGCGAGACGGAGTTGTTTTGGATATGCTCGATCAGCTTCTCGATCCGGGTGTGCTCCGTGTTGATGTAGGTCCCCTGGTACACCCCGGGAAGGAACCCCGACTGCCAGTTCTGGGATTCCTGAATCGGATACCCGCCGGGGCACATGGCGATGAAGCCCGGAAGATTCTGGTTATCGCTCCCGAGACCGTAGGTGATCCAGGAGCCCATGCTGGGGCGGACCTGCCGGGCCTCGCCGCAATTCATCAGGAGGAGGCTGGGCTCATGATTCGGAACATCCGCGTGCATGGAGCGGATCACGGCAATGTCATCGATCGACTCCGCAACCTTCGAAAAGATCTCGCTCACCTCGATCCCGCTCCGACCGTACTTCTTGAACGAGAACGGGGAGGCGAACGCCGCCCCCGTCTTTCGCTCGGTCGCCAGGTTTTTGATCGGAAGGAGCTTCCCTGCGTGCTGGGCGAGCGCCGGCTTGGGGTCGAAGGTGTCGACATGGCTCGGCCCCCCGTTCGCGAAGATATGGATCACCCGCTTGGCTTTGCCCGGAAAATGGGGCTGCTTGACCGCCAGCGGCGACGCATACCCCGCCTCCTGGGCCCCGGCGCCCCCCGCCCCCCCGAGCAACTGGGCCAGGCCCAGCGCCCCCATCCCCATGCCACAGCGGCTGAGGAACTCCCGACGGGTCAGGGCCAGATGCTCTGGATTCCAAGGATGATGGCTCATGTTAGGTGTTTGTACTGGTACTATCCGCTCGACCCTACCTTGACGACAAGGCGCAACTGCCGATTCAAAAGGGGAGTGGGCCCTCCCCTCTCCAGGGCGGGCGACACAACGCGGCTTGCCCCTGGGGGAGCAACGGAGGTAGGGTCGCACAGACCGGCAAAAACCGATGCACCGACCAGTCTTGAGCGTGTGGGTCCTGTTGTTCGCGGCCTTGGGAGCCGTGGCCGCAACCCCGCCCCCGACGTTGATCAACGTCGGGGAGTCGTGGAGTTACGTGAAGGTCCCGTACGCCATTGACTCCCCCGCCCCCGCCTGGACCTCCCCCGACTTCGATGACACCCGGTGGAAGAGCGCCAAGTCGGAATTCAGCCTCGAGCATCCCCACCTCTCCATCCAGGGGGTTCTGCCCCGCAAGGCCCCGTCCCGCGTCTTCATGCGACGGCGGTTCACCGTGGAGGACCCGGCCGGGATCCAGACCCTGCATCTCAAGGTGGAGCACGAGCAGGGATTCAAGGCGTTCCTCAACGGCCAGCTCGTCGCGACAGTGACCGGCGAGGGAATCTCCATTGTCAAATCGGACATTGGGGTGCCGGGCGAGGAGCAGGTGCTGCTCGACATCGCAGACCTCGACCTGAGCCCGTATCGCTCCCTGCTCCGCCGGGGGGAGAACCTCCTGGCGCTCCAGGGGGACCAGAGCTACCAGACCGCATCGACCATCTCCCTTGCCGCCCTCCTGACTGCCAACATCTCCCGGGGCCCGTTCCTGCAGAGCATGACGACGACCAACGTGCTGATCGTCTGGCGGACCGACCTCCCCCTGGACAGCACCGTGGAATGGGGGCCCACCCCCGGCCTGGGCCAGCGGATCACGGATCCCGGACCGGCCACGAACCACGTGATCAACCTTACCGGCCTGACGCCGGACAGCACCTATTACTACCGGGTCGTCAGCGCCGGCCCCGACGCCGTCGTCGTGCAGTCCCCCGTGGACTTCCTCCACACCTTCAAGGATCGGGGGGCGGTGAGCTTTGTCTTCCTGGGGGACAGCGGCCAGAACACCCCGGCCCAGGGGGCGGTCGCCCAGGCCATGGCGGGCCTGCGACCCGACCTCGTCCTTCACGGCGGGGATATTGTCTACGGGGGGTTTGACGACAAGACTCCCGACACGCGGGTTTTTGGCTATTACCAGAAGCTCACCGGGCAGATGCAGAACACGCCGTTCTACTTTACCATCGGGAACCACGACCTGAACTGCTGCGGGGGAACCCCGGAACTCAACCTGACCAACTGGGTGCAGAACGGAGTGAGCTTCCAGCGCACGTTTTACCTCCCCACGAACAGCCTCACCGGCACGTCGCATTTCTACTCATTCGACGACGGCGATGTCCATTTCGTCTCGCTGTACAACCCCTGGGGGTACGTCTACACGTTCAGCCAGACCAACGCCCAGTACAGCTGGTTGACCAACGACCTGGCGACCACGCGAAAGCCGTGGAAGGTCCTCTTCTTCCATGCCCCGATCGCCAACTCCGGCCGACACGCCCTGGAGGACGGCAACGCGAACTCCATCCCGGACCAGCAGGAGGCGATGGCTGCCATTGGCACCGCGGCCGCGCAGTACGGGGTGCAGCTTGTGCTCTGCGCCCACGAGCATGTGTATGAGCGATTCCTTCCGACGAACGGAGTCCACACGGTCAATTCCGGCGGCGGCGGGGCCGCCCTGTATGAGTTCCTGAAGCGACATCCCCAGAGCGCCCAGTTCAACGCCGTGAACCACTGCCTCAAGATCGACATCGCGGGGGAGGCCGCCACGATCCAGGCGGTGCGGGCGGATGGGACGGTGTTCGACTCCTGGGTCGTGAGCCAGGGGCTCCCGCTCGATCCGCTGCACCGGGCCGCCTGGAATTCGCCCCTCGTGGAGGAGGCCGCGGCCAACGACAAGGATGGGAACATCAACGGCCAGACATTCGACTTCGTTGGAAAACCGATCCTCGGCCGCCACGGTCTGTTCAGCAACCCGGGATGGTGCTACGTCAACAACGACTCCACGAACCTGTACATCGGCCTCGCAAGCGCGCTTCTCTACCCGAACCAGACGTTTGTCCTGTTCGTCGAGTCGCCGCGGCTCCCGGGCGTGAGCGACATGGCCGGCGTGGGGAACGGGGTGATCGATCCCCTGGGCCAGGGGGTCGACGGGCTCGACACGTTGAAGAACCTCCGCTTTGTCGATTTCCACCCCTCGGTGGGCTGCCTCCTGGGGGATGAGTTTGGCGACACCACCACGAACCAGTTCGTTCGCGCGGGGCTGGCCCTCAACACCGGGCAGGGAGCGTGGACCCTTGAGCCGGCACCCCGGCCGGTGGCCGGCGCCCGGATCCAGCAGTTCAACCGCTCCCCCCAGACCAACCAGGTTTCCCTCGCCTCCACGGGCGCGGACAAGGAGAGCAACGCCGACTTCATCGAGGTGGCCCTTCCTTTCACCTCCCTCGGGGGGATTCTCCCGGGTGACACCGTCCGGATCGCCCTGGTGGCCGCGACGGGCGAACCGGACACCGCCACCATGACCCGGGCGATCGACACGACCCTGGTCGGCACCTCGATGGTGACCACCCCCGACGGGTTTGTGCAGATCGCCCCCGTGCAGGTGAGGCTGGCGCTCCCCCCGGACCTCGACTCCGACCACGACGGCCTGCCGGACGAGTGGGAGATCGCTCATGGGTTGCGGCCGGATTCGGCCGACGGGGTGAACGGGGCCGACGGGGACCCGGACGGGGATGGCTCCTCGAACATCCAGGAATACCTGGCGGGCACCGACCCCCAGGACCCGGCCTCGGTGCTGCGGGTCGCCCTGAACCCGATCAACTCCACCCGGCTTCGGATCGAGTGGCCAATGGTGCCGGGCAAAAGCTACGTCCTTCAGTACGCGGTGGAGGGAGTCGACAACTTCAGCACCCTCCTGAGAACCAATCTGGCCCCCCGATCCCTCTTCACCCGGGGGAGCATCGTGGAGGATGCCCTGGCCCCCGGAGGGCCGGGAATGAAGGTGTATCGGGTGCAGCTCGATCCGTAGCCACGCACGCCCCACCCGCCCCGCCCGGCGGTTCGGGCTCGCCGATTACCCTTTCGCGTTTCGGACCTGATCCTTCTTTTCCTCGAGTTCCGCGCTCAAAGTCTTTCGAAGGCTCGAGAGCTGACGGGCGATCTGTTCGTACTCCTCGAGGTCCCCTTTCTCCTGGGCTTTCTCGAGCTCCCCTTTCAGGAAGATCTCCCGCTCCGCGATCTTGGCGGCATAGCGTGAATCGAGGTCGGCGAGCTCCCGCCGCTGGGCGTCGGTGAGCTTTGCGGCAGGGCTCGATTTGTTGAGCCGCTCCATGGCGAGTTCGTAGGCGGATTTCATATCAGAGAGAGCCAGATCAGGACTCGGAGACATCGTCCCCCCCCCGCTTCCGGGCGCGGCCGCAACGGCAGCCGAGGGAGGGGCGCCCCGGACGCGCCGTTCATTGCACGGGGGGCTTCTTTTTCCAGGGGGCGGTGGCCAGTCCCGACGGAAGCTTGATGGGGGGCGGCTTGGGCTGGGCCATGGCGAGCTCGGGGTCAACGGTCGCGGCCGGCCCGGACTCCCCCGGTGCCGTCATGTTCTCGCGCCACGAGGCGATCCGGGCCTGGAGCCCGTGGTGCTCGGCCGTCTTCTTGTCCCCCGACTTCATGTAAAAGAGGGAGAGGTTCGTGTGGACCAGCTGCTCCTTGGGGCGGAGCTCCTCGGCCTTCTTCCCTTCCACGATCGCCTGGGGGTAGTCCCCCTTCCGGTAGTGGGCCATGGAGAGCGCGCACCGCGCGTCGAAATGGGCGGGATCAGCCGACAGGATCCCCTGGAGGATCGAGATCGCACGGTCGTAATCGCCCGTGCTGTAGCTGAACATCGCTTCGTCGTAGTCTTCCTGGGGTGTCACAAAAATGCCTTTGACAACGCCCCCTATGCCACGAAGGCTGCGGCGAAGCAAGACATGCCCGAATCGATCCAACTCCTCTCGACTGACTTTGACGGGACGGTGCACGCCGAGTTCCAGGATCCCCCGGTACCTCCCGAGCTGGTGGAGGAGATCGCGGGGCTCCAGGCCCGCGGCGCCCGCTGGGTGATCAACACCGGACGCGACCTCTCGAGCCTGCTGGAGACCCTGGCCCGCGCCCGGCTCCCGATCTGGCCCGACTACCTCGGCCTCGTCGAGCGGGAGATCTACGTCCGCCGCGGGCATGAATACCACCCCTGTACGGAGTGGAACGAGGCCTGCACGAAGGCGCACGCCGACCTGTTCGCCCGGATGCAGCCCGACATCCCGCACCTCACCGCGCGGATCGAGGAGCGCTTTGAGGCGACCCTCTACCAGGATCCGTTCTCCCCCCTCTGCATGATCGCTTCCAACAACCATGAGGCGGACCAGGTCATGGAGCAGCTCGAGGCCTACTGCGCGCAGGTTCCGGACCTCACGGTGGTACGGAACGACATCTACGCCCGGTTCAGCCACGCCCGCTACAACAAGGGAGAGGTGGTGGCGGAGATCGCCCGCCAGCTTGCCATCGGCCGGGAGCAGGTGTTCGCCGCCGGCGACCACCTGAATGACCTTCCGATGCTGGATGGGGTTCACGCCGCCATGGTGGCCGCCCCCGACAACGCCGTCCCGGAGGTCAAGGCGCTGATCCGCAAAGTGGGAGGGTTTCAGGCCACCACCCGCTGGGGGCATGGGGTCGCCGAAGCGCTCCGCCACTTTGCACGAAGGTAACCCTCCTGCCCCCCCCACCTCCGCCCCGACTTTTCACCGATGGCCGACCGGAATGGGAATCTTTGCGGACTTCTCCCCTGGATCACGCATGGTTCGATGACGCCCGACCTCGCCCTGCGGGGAGGGGCATCGAACACGAACACGCCGCCGACACCGAAACTATGAACCTTCATACCTCCAAGTGGCTGGCCTCCAGCCTCCTCGCGGTGAGCCTGGCCTCCCAGGCCGCCCCGCCTGACCTCAGCAAACTCCCCCCCTCTGCCACAGGAAAGCCCAACCTCACCTTCGACAAGGATATCAAGCCGATCCTTGAGGGGTCCTGCTTTGGGTGCCACGGGCAGGAACGACACCGGGGCGACCTGCGGGTCGACTCCCTGGAGGCGCTCCTGAAGGGGGGCGAGGATGGCAAGGTGCTGATCCCGGGCAACAGCAAGGAGAGCACCTTGATTCATGCGGTGGCCCAGATCGACGACGAGAAAGCGATGCCCCCGAAGCGCGGGCCGGGAGGTCCCGGTGGACGCGGCGGCTTCGGCCCCGGAATGGCCCTCGCAGGAGCCATGCTCACCCAAGGGGACAAGAACGCTGACAAAAAGCTCTCCACCGCCGAGTTCACCTCGCTCGCCGACACCTGGTTCGACAAGCTGGATGCTGACAAGGCAGGGAAACTGACCCAGGAACAATTCACCACCAAGCTCGCCGACATCCTCCCGGCCCCGCCGGATCGAGGCCCACGGGGCGGCGGCGACGCTCAGCAACCCCCAGGGGGCGGACGCCGCGGGGGCGGATTCAACCCGGCACGGTTCGTCGGCCCCGCCCTCTTCACCGCGGCCGATACCGACAAAGATGGCTCCCTCACACGCGATGAGCTCAAGGGGACCTTCGCCAAGTGGTTCACCACCTGGGATACCGCCAAGGCCGGACAACTCGCCGAGGAGGCCATCCGGGACGGGCTGAACGCAGCTCTCCCTCGTCCTAACTTCGGTGGCCGCGGCGGCCCCGGAGGGGGTGGACCGGGTGGACCTGGCGGGCCGGGAGGATTTGGTGGACCGGGGGGGCCTGGTGGACCTGGTGGACCGGGGGGACCCGGTGGTTTCGGTGGCCCTGGCGGGCCTGGTGGCGGGGGTCGTGGGCCCGGCGGGCCTCAGGGAGGACCCGGAGGAGGAGCTCCTCCGAAGCCTCTGACGGCGGAGCAGGTCGGGATCATCCGGGCCTGGATCGACCAGGGGGCGAAGTAGACCAGAAGATCCGGACTATTGAGTTTGGAGTTTCAGGCCCCGATCCCGCAACGGATCGGGGCCTTCTTGTTACACGGGGGGGGTCCCTTCGACGGCCCTACTCCGGCAACACCACGCGATAGACCCGGTTTTCAGTCGGCTCGATTGGGAGCCTCACTGCCGTGGACGGGCCGACCGACTCGATCGCGATCCCTTGGTCGATCCATCCCCCTGCCTCCAGTGCAGTCCTGTACTCCAGGCGGTACACTTTCCCCGGCGTGGAGCTCCATCGGATTTCCACCCCCCCTGGAGAGAGCTCAGCAGACAGGATCTGAAGCAACGGCACGACCCACAGCGAGAAGGAAGCCGTCGCAAACAACGGAGGGGACCCATCGTCATGCACCTGGACGGTGAAGCGGTTCGTCGTAAACGCATCTGCGTCCCCCGGAGTCCAGGAGAACCGGCCGGTGGACGGGTCGATGGAAGCGGCCGAGGCCCCCTGCATCAAATAGACCAGCCCCTGGCGTGGGAGGTCGGGGTCCGAGGCTTGGACGAGAAAATCGACCGGAACCCCCACCCAGACTTGCCGATCGGCGATCGGGATCAGGAGAGGTGGCTGGTTAACCTCGCTGACGGAAACCGTGAACGACTTGGCATCGCTCAGTGGGGGGACCCCGTTGTCGGTGACCCGCACGGTGATCGTGTAGTTGCCCGGCCCCTGGGCCTCTGATGGGGTCCAGGAAAGAAGTCCGCTCACGGGATCGATTGCGGCCCCTTCCGGCGCCCCCGGATCCAGGCTAAAGCGGAGGGTCTGCTGGATCGGATCGGGGTCCGTGGCGCTGTTCGTCACCCAGAGGGTTTGCCCTTCCGGCACCGAGAGACTGAGAATCGGGGCCAGGCTCGGCGGGCTGTTCGCTTCGTTTACCGTGACCTTGAAGAGGCGTGCATCGCTCAAGGGTGGCAGCCCGTCGTCCGTGACCCGGAGAGTGAGGGTGTAGACCCCTGGCCCCTGGGACTCGGAAGGAATCCACCGGAACACCCCGGTATGGGGGTCGATCGATGCCCCCTCGGGTGCCCCTGCATCCAGGGAATAGGCCAACCCCTGCGACGGCAGATCAGTGTCGACGGCAACGGCCGCGAACGAGAGCAGGACCCCCTCGTCCACCACCCGATCCGGGGGTTGCGCGAGCAGGGGCGGAGTGTTGGGCAGCCTCAGGAGATTGGCGGCCCGCGGGGTGGCGTTGGTGAACGACCGGATGTCCGGCGCCCCGTCCGGGTATCGTCCCTGGCTGATGTCGGCGGTCTGGGGGCCGAAGCCCACGGCATCGATCACCCCTCCATCCGGACCGTAGAGGGCGATGATTTCCCCTCCCTTCGCGAGCGAGAAGTTCACGTGCAGGTCGGGAACGTCCACGCCGTTTTGGGACGGGTGACCGTCGGCCCACACCAGCAGGAACCCATGGGGCGGGATCACCGTGCCGAGGGGAACCTTGAACTGGCCCGGGTTGGCAGCGTTGTCCGTCAGGGTGCACCCGCTCAGGTCAGCCAGCTCATCCGCCGGGTTCCAGAGCTCAAACCAGTCCTGGTACTGGCCGTCGGCCGGATCGACCAGGGTCGTGGCGTTGTCGGCCATCCACTCGTTGATTCGGACATCCAGCGGAGGATAGGCCGGGTCGTTCGGGGCCCCGGGCGTCATCACCGGAAACAGCCGCCGCCCGCTGACGGCACCATCGGGAAAGGACCCGTAGGAACGGCCGGCGACCGGAGTCCGGTAGCTGAGATAATCGATGATGTTATTGGTGGCCGGCCCGCGGGTCAGGAGAACCGTTCCTGCCACGGGGTCGACCCGGAAGGAGGTGTGCAGCTCTCCCGCGGCGGACTGGCTCGCATCCCCATCCACCCAGACCAGAAGGAACCCCCCGGGGGAGATTGCCGCCCCGGGGGGAAAGGGCCACTGGACAAGATTGCCAGGCTGGTTGGCGAGATAGTACCCGGAGAGGCTCACGGTGTTGGTGCCGCCGTTGTAGAGTTCCAGCCACGGGTCCGCCTGCCCGGCGACGTCGAGACGGGGGGGCCTGGCGCCGACCACGGGATTCGTCGGGCAAAGCTCGTTCAGCCAGAGCGGCGGGATCGGCGTCAGGGTGACGCGCACCGAGTTGCTCGCCCCGGGGGTGGCCTTCTTCTGGGTGCCGGTGGCAGTGGCCCAGTTGGCAACGCGGTTGTTGTCCTGAGATGGATCCACGAGCTGGAGCGAGGCCCCAAGCCCGTTGGCCGCCGCAGGCCAGGGAGGGGCGCTGTCGTAGGTCACCTGGTCGATGACCTGGTCGAGCTCCGGAGTGGCCCCCGGTTTGATCAGGGTGATCGTCTCCCCGCCTGGCTTGAGGTTTCCCCCATACTCCCCCACCACGGCCGACATCGGGCCAAAGGCAACGCTGAACGCCCCGAGATCCTGGACCACCACGATGTACGTGTTCGGCTCGAGGGTGGTGCCGGGAGGAAACACAAACCCCGCGCCAGAGAGCCTCCACCCCGAGAGGTCGAAGGCGCTCGTGGTCGAGCGGTTCAGAAGCTCGATGAACCCCGTTCCCGCGAGGAGCGGGTTGTAGTGAATCTCGTTGATCACGATCTTCTCCTGCGGAAGCTCCTCCACCCCGGTGAAGGTGATGTGCATCGTGGCCGACGCGGCCGGCACCGACGCCCCGTGAACATCCACACCGGCGATCGCCAGGGCGTTCACTCCCGCGCGGAGAGGGATCCGGACGGTCCAGTTGGTGAGGGTGGTCCACGAGACCGGAAGCGCGATCCCGTTGATGAGGAGGGTCCGCACCTCCAGCGGCGCCACGCCACTCACGGTGATGAGGTTCCGGTTGGTGGAGAAATCGAGACCCTTCGTCGAAGACACCGCAAAGGGGGTGTTCAACGTCGCCAGCTGGGAGAGCACGTATCCACGCCGTGCCGCGATGAAGCTTCGGATCCCGGCCGGGTCCCCCACCGCGGCCCCCGCCGCCACGAGCCCGTTGTAGCGCGAGGCGAGGATCGGATCGGACCGGTCGGGCGTCAGGAATCCGTTGGCCGCCTCGAGGAGGGTCTGCCAGTAGATCCGCCCGAACGCGGGGTGTGAATTCATCGGACCATGCTCCGCTCCACCGATCCCCGTGAGGTTCGGGTCGAGGGGGTCGCCCCCAAAGGCGAAGTCGATATCCCAGAGGAAGAGCTTCCAGGTGTCGTGCACCGGCTTGTAGAGAAAGGCGTTCTGCCCGCCGCCGTACGAGAAGCTGTCGCCATTGTTGTAGAGGTGCTGGGCCACATCGACCTTGTACCATTCCGACACATCAACGGCGTTGGTCTGGGCCACCGTGTAGCGGTCGGTCCCCACGGCCAGGTTCGTCTGGGCGGTTTCGACGAGGCGGTAAATGTTCGTGTAATCGTTGAATTCCTGAACCGCCGCGGAGCGAAGCGGGAGGGTCGCCCGATACCACCCCGCCTTGTAGGCCCCTCCCGTCGTTTGCACCCGGCTCAAGCTCGCGCCGACGACCGCATAGCCCGGCTCGCTCGCCCCGTAGGCGAGGTCCCCAAACTCGAAGCCGAGCTGCACCTTGTGCAGGTCTCCCGAGGAATCCCCCGGGAACCACTGGCGGACAAAGTCCCCATTCGGTTGCTGGGCGTCGAGGAACACGGTCTCGCGTCGCTGCCCGTTCACGAACACGAACACCGGGCGGCAGTACAGGAAAGGGATTCCAAGCTGGTGACCAAACCAATACCCATGGATCTCGGCCTGCGCGGTCCCGTCCCCTCCCCCGTTGCCGGGGCGGAAGAGATTGATGTCGGTTTCACCCAGGAGGGGATCATCGGCAGGGAACCCCATGTCGTAGTCGCAACTGGCCCCGATCGGGCTGTCGTACCCGGGGGAGTGGTACGGGCTCCCATGGAACCAGGCTCCCGCGTTGTAGATCACCCGGTTGGTCCCGTAGAGGAAGGTCACATCCTTCGCATTGTTGCTCATCTTTTCCTCCCCCACCCATCGGGCCAGGTTGGTTTGGGTGAGCCAGATCCGGTAGGTGCCCAGGGTGCCCGGGAGGGTTGAGTCTCCCCAGCGAACCACACATTCACGAAGGGGAGCGGAGGCGGGGAACGTGGCCGCGGCGGGAGGCAGGGCGTTGTCCAGCCCCCGGATGAAAAACGCCGCGGTGGCCCCGGCCACCTGACCGGGAATGGAGGCGGAGAACCACCCGGCACCGTTGTTGGTCAGGGCGACCGCGGTGTAGTTCGTCGAAGGGTCGATGCGATAGTTGAGGGTCAGGAGGGCAAGCCCGTCCGGATCGGAAGCCCGGGCGGTGACCAGCACACCCTGGGAGGCCGCCGGAGCGGCAGGCCAGTGGCGGACATCGGTGATCGCAGGGCCGATATTCCCCGTCGCGCGGCTGTTGCGCCCCCCCGGGGTGCCGGGGTTTCCCAGGAGGATCGTGCTCCCGGAGGCCTCCATCCAATTGCCCCGAAGGCGGAGCAGGAGGTTCGGGTTCCCCCGGAGCCACCGCGCCCGGGCCCGGAGGGTGACCGTCTGCCCGGCCGCGAGGGTCCGCGGAAGCTGCGTCCGGATCCGGTTGGCACCACTGTCGCCACGCCCCGTCGCCCGGATGTGCAGGCACCCGGGACCGGTGGCCCCCTCGGCCGGCTCCCACGAGCTGCCATTGTGGTTTCCCTGGAAGACCCACCCGGCCGCACCGGCGTCGAAGGTCCCGTTCAAAATCAGGTTCGTCGAGCCCGCCGGAATCACCTGCACGTCATCCAGCATCACCTCCCCGGCCCCCAGCAGGGTCACATGCAGCTGGTAGGCATCAGCCCACCCGTTGTCCATCACCCCCGTGGCCTGGATCGTCACCCAGGGGCTCTTGGACGACTCATCGCTGTCGCCCCAGCTGGAGGGGAATCGGCGGTCCGCCTTGGGGTCGCGAAGTTCCAGGCTGCTTCCCCCTCCAAAGGCCCATACCCCCCATCGCCCCGCAGCCCCGTAGGTCAGCTCGTCCACGATCACATGAAGAATGTTCGTCCTGAGGAGCCCCGCGCTGTTGGTGCCAACCGCAAGGTCGGGCTTCTGGAGCTCAAGATGATCCCCTCCATGCCCCAATGATCCGGAAAAGTTTCCGACCGAGTTCACCAAGGTCAGGTTGGCGTAGTTTGAGCGGAGCCGGGCAACATCGGCGGCAACCACCAGGTAGCCGGCGGGGTCGATGAGGGAACCCGCGGGAAACTTGAAGCTCACACCCCCGCGAAGCCGCCAGTCGGAGAGATCCACCCGGTTGGTACCCCGGTTGAAGAGCTCGACGTACTGGTCGCCCGAAACACCCGACAGCGGATCGAACATCACCTCGTTGATCACCACGTCTCCCCCCCGCACCGGGGCGTTGTTGGTGCCGGGGGTTGGAGTCGCCAGACGGCTGAAGGCCGGAGCCCCATCGGGAAACCTCCCAAGAGCGACGCCGTTCTCCTGCTCGGGGAACCGAAGGGAATCAATCACGGCGGTCCCCGCCGCATTCTTGAAGTACAGCGTCTCCCCGGCGGAGGAGAGCGAGAACCCAAGCTGAACCTCGTCGAAGGAGAGAAACCCGCGGGGATGGATCACGGTCCCGGGAGGGATGACAAAGGTGTTCGTGGAGGGATCGTCCGTGAGCACGCATCCCCCCAGGTTCACATCCCCGTTCCCGTAGTTGTAGAGCTCGACAAAATCGAGGGTCGGCGCGTCGGTGTGCGCCAGGATTTCGTTGATCACCACCGTCCGCTCGGGCAGGAGAGGGGCACTCTCCGGCGCCCCGGGAGTCCCCCCGATCCGCTCGCTGGCAACCCAGGCACGAGGGTCCCCTTCCCCGTAGCTCGGCCGCCCGAGCACAAGGGAGTGCCCCGCCCCGTCGGCCGCCGGCGGATAGGGAGGATTCCCCGTGTAGCTCATCTCAAACAGAACCGCACCCTGGGCATTGCGGAGCCGAAGGGTCCCGGCGGAGTTCTGGAGCGATCCTCCGCCGTCAAACGGCCCAAAGACGTTCGTGAACGGGTAGGCGAGCCGGAAGTCATCCGGGCTGGCCGCCACGACCAGGAAGCTGCGGGGATTCAGGACCAGGTTGCTCGGGAAGGTGTAGTCCACGGCCCCGGAGATCCTCCATCCCCCGATCTCTTCAAACCAGGGCTGGCTGTTGTAGATCTCGAGATACTCCAGGTTGCGGCCATCCAGGCGATTGGTCGGGTGATACATCACCTCGGAGATCACCACCCCGTGACGGCGCGTGCTCGGACCGAGAGGTTCCTTGGGGAGGGAAAGCAGGCTGATCTCCAAGGGACGGCCTCCCACCACGAAGCTCCGAACCGCCGGGCTCATCTGATTTGGAGTGGTCGCCCGGTCGCGGACGCCCGAGATGCTCAGCGTGTTGGTCCCGCCGGGCGCCATCGGGGTGGTGGCGAGCAGGATCGTGCGGGTGTCACTTCCAAACTGGGCCCGCACCACGGTGATCCCGTTGTTGATCGAGTAGTTGAGCCGGTTCGTTGCGGAGGCCGCTTCGACCGGCTCGGAGAACACCACGAAGGCCGTCGTCGGCTCGCCGGAGCTCCCGACGGTCGAGACCACCGGAGGGGTGATGTCCGGGCGGACGGTCAGGGTCACCGTCACGGAATTGGTGCTCCCAAGGCTGTTCGTGATCCCGCAGAAGAACTGGCTGCCGCTGTCCGCAAGGGTGAGGTTGAGAAGCTGCAGGGTCGCGTTCGTGGCCCCCGGGAGCGAGGCTCCATCCCGGAACCATTGGAAGGAGGCACCGAGCATCCGCTGAAGAACCACGGCGAAGGTGGCCCCGCCCGATTCGACGACGGAGGCACTCGACGGCTGGGTGGAAATGAGGGGAGGCCCGAGCCCATAGACCAGAAGCCGGTTGCCGGGGATCGGCTCCTCGATGCTGCCGCCGGGGAGCTGCCACCGCACCGCCAGGTTGTCCCCCCCGGCCCCCTCCTTCTGCAACGCCTCCAAATAGTACTGCTTCCCGGCTGAGAGGAGGATCGCCGCCGACTTCTGGTTCGCCTCCCGGGTCCATTCCCGGGAGGAAGTCCATCCGTTGACCCACGCGATGGGGGAGCGCTGGGCCGGATTGTCCGTGGTGCTCAGGTAGAGAACGCTATTGTCGTCACTTGCGATCCAAAAGGTGTAGGCCCCGGTGGTGGGGGGAACCACCAGCGCCCGCATCCGGGTGCCATAGTTGTCGGCGAAGTCGGACGGGGCTTCAAAGCTCGGCTGGATCGACTCGATCGAGGGACAGCAGGGGAAGATCGTGCTGTTGGTCAGGTCCGACACCGCCCCGCCGCCAATCCCGGTAAAGACTTCCCGCAGAACCCCATTGGTCGATTGGCCAAGGAGGGGGGCTCCCATTCCCAGCAGCACCCCGAGCCCCATCACCCAAGCCAGGCCGGTGTGCGGACGACGAACGGATCGAGGAAACTTCATGCTTCGGAGTAATCGTTAACCTCTGCAACGTGCTGCGGCAAGTGGCCGGGGGGATCCCCCTTTCGAAGTAATCGGCCCTCCGGGCAAACACTTCATCCCTGGGAGCCGCCAATCCAACACTGAATACCCCTTTCCCGCGGGGCGTCGGTTGAAGGTTACAGGCTTGACTCAAACCGCTTATAAAGTCGAAATTGTGGCATCACCGAACCCACGAGACTGCCGATCAACCGATAGCGGCCTATGCTGACCTTACTCGGTCCAAGACAGCGCTTCTGCGATGGACTCTCGCGTCGCAATTTCCTGAAGATCGGCGCCCTGGGTCTCGGCGGACTTTCACTCCCCCAACTCCTTCGCGCTGAGGCCGGCTCCGGAATCGGCCGCTCGCACAAGGCGGTGATCATGGTTTTCCTGCCCGGCGGGCCGGCGCATCAGGATATCTTCGATCTCAAGACCGACGCCCCCTCTGAAGTCCGGGGCCCTTTCAAGCCGATCTCCACGACGGTCCCCGGAGTCCAGATCTGCGAGCACCTCCCCAAGCTGGCCAAGCTTGCCGACCGCTTCTCCATCATCCGGTCGATGGTTGGGGCCCAGGACAACCATTACGCCGTGCAATGCCTGACGGGGCGTCACACGCGCGGGGCCCCTCCCGGAGGGTGGCCCAGCCTTGGCTCCGTATTGTCGAAGGTCCAGGGACCGGTCTCCCGGACCGTTCCCCCGTTCATCGGCCTCGCCCCCAAGATGGGCCACATGGAGTGGGCCGACAACGGGAGCGCCGGGTTCCTCGGCGTCGCCCACGCCCCGTTCGAGCCGAACAAGGGGGGTGGGAAAGAGGACATGACCCTGAACGGGATCACCCTGGATCGCCTCGCCGACCGGAAGGCGCTGCTGAGCAGCTTCGACCGGTTTCGCAGGGATGTCGACGGCTCGGGGATGATGGAGGGGGTCGATGCCTTTAATGAGCAGGCCTTCGGGATACTGACCTCGAGCAAGCTGCTCGACGCCCTCGACGTCTCGAAGGAGGACCCCCGGGTGCTGGAGCGCTATGGGAAGGGGGATCCCCGGAACCGCGACGACGGCGGCCCCAAGCTCATGGAGCACTTTCTTGTCGCCCGCCGGCTCGTGGAGCAGGGATGCCGCTGTGTCACCCTGGCCTTCAGCCGCTGGGACCACCACGGGGACAACTTCGGCGCCCTGCGACAGGATCTTCCCTTGCTCGACCAAGGGCTCAGCGCGCTGCTGGAGGATCTCCGGCTCCGCGGGATGGAGAACGATGTGAGCGTTGTGGTCTGGGGAGAGTTTGGTCGAACCCCCACGATCAACAAGGACGGCGGACGGGATCACTGGCCGCGCGTCTCGTGCGCCCTGCTCGCCGGCGGGGGCATGCACCACGGTCAGGTGATCGGCGCCACCGACCGGCTTGGGGGTGAAGCCGTGGCCCGGCCGGTCGAGTACGGCGAGGTCTTCGCCACCCTCTACCACACCCTGGGGATCGATGTGAGCAAGCCTCACCTCACCGACCTCACGGGCAGGCCGCAGTTCCTCGTCGACAACGGCCTCCAGCCGATGAAGGAGCTCGTGTGACCCCGTCACTTCCCCGCCCGGCACACCCTCCTGTGCAGCGAGCATGCTGAACATTTTCGGAAAGCCCAAGCGGTTCTGCGACGGGGTGACCCGGCGCACGTTCCTTAAGATCGGCGCCCTCGGGATGGGCGGGCTGGCCCTGCCCGACCTCCTGAAGGCCGAGGCGGCCTCCGGTGCCAAGGGGGCACGCCACAAGTCGATCATCATGATCTACCTGCCGGGTGGCCCCCCCCATCAGGACACGTTCGACCTCAAGGTGGATGCCCCCTCCGAAATCCGGGGCGAGTTCAAGCCGATCAACACCGTCCTGCCCGGGCTCCAGATCTGCGAACACCTCCCCCGCATGGCGCGCGTCATGGACAAGGTGGCCTTGATCCGGTCGATTGCCGACGCGCGGGATGATCACACCGACTTCATGTGCCTGACCGGGCGCTCGAAGAACAACGAGCCGCCGGGAGGGTGGCCCTCCTTCGGCTCCTTCATCTCGAAGACCCAGGGGGCGGTCGACCCCGCCGTCCCCCCTTTCATCGGCCTCGAGCCGCGGATGCAGCATCGCCCGTACAACGCATCCGGCCCCGGGTTTCTCGGGGTCGGTCACCGCTCCTTCCGCCCCGAAGGGGACTGCAAGTCCGACATGGTGCTCAACGGGCTCACCCTCGAGCGGCTGGCTGACCGGCGACGGCTCCTGGAGAGCTTCGACCAGTATCGCAGGGATGTCGATGCGAGCGGCCTCATGGCCGGGCTCGACCAGTTTAATCAGCAGGCGTTCGGGATGATGACCTCGAGCCGGCTGGTGGAGGCCCTCGACTTCCAGAAGGAAGACCCGCGGGTGATCGAGCGCTACGGAAAGGGGGATCCGCGGGTCCACGGGGATGCCGCCCCGATGATGACCGAGCAGTTCCTCGTCGCCCGTCGGCTGGTGGAGGCCGGAGCCCGCGCGGTGACCGTGGCATTCGGGTTCTGGGACTACCACGGGAACAATTTCCAAAATGCCCGCAACGACCTTCCGCTCCTCGACCGTGGCCTAAGCGCCCTGATCCAGGACCTGCACGATCGGGGGCTCGACAAGGATGTCAGCGTTGTGGTTTGGGGCGAGTTCGGCCGGAGTCCCGTGGTCAACAAGGACGCCGGCCGGGATCACTGGCCCCGCGCCTCATTCGCCCTTCTGGCGGGGGGCGGAATGCGCGTCGGCCAGGTCATCGGGGCCACCGACCGCCAGGGGGGGGAACCGACGGAGCGGCCGGTCCGCTTCGGGGAAGTGTTTGCCACCCTTTATCACAACCTGGGGCTCGACGTCACCCAGGTGGCCGTTCCCGACCTCTCGGGCCGCCCGCAGTACCTCGTCCCGGATGGGTGCCTCCCGATGCCTGAACTCGTCTGACCCCCCCACGCTCGATCACCCCCACTTTCACGATGAGAACCGCACCCCACGCGCCCCCGGCTCCCCCTCGAGGGTCGCATCCCTCCGTCCGCTCCCCCCGCGCGCGCGCCGGGCTTCTCGCAATCCTGGTTTTGGGTTCCCTCCAAGCGACGCTTCAGGGAGTGCACGGCATCGAGTCGGCCACCCCCGCAGTTCGGGCCCTGGCGATCGAGTTCGGTGGCGGCGCCACCACCAACGCCGCCGCCC
>DMJJ01000063.1 GCA_003452185.1 Verrucomicrobiales bacterium
CCCGACCGCCAACCCACCCCCGCTCCACCGCACCGCCCCCTGGTTGATGATGGCGAGGCCGTACAGGAGCTTGAACGTCGGGGTGGAGAGCAGGAACTCACCGCTTGGGAGCACGGTCACGCGGTCGAGCACTCCGCCGGAGTTCAGAACCAGGGTGCCGGACACCTTGTTGCTGCCATGCAGTTGGGAGCCGTCCAGGGTGAGGTTCGTAATCGTCCCGGCCTGCTGGAAGGTGCTCCCGTTCAGGTAGAGGTCCCCCCCGGTCAGCTTGATCCCCGGGATCAGGTTCGTGCGAAGGTAGTAGTTGCCCCCGCTGAAGAGGAACGTTCCGCCTCCCGCGGTCACGCCTCCGGCGTCGGTGATCGTTCCGGCGACAAACGAGATTCCAGCCCCCACGGCCGCCGACAGGGTTCCGCCGAGGACGTTGGTTTGAAAGGCCGAAAGCCGGAGAGTGCCGGTCTGAGCGTCGACGATCCCGGATGGCAGGTTGACGAGGTCCATCCCGTTGAAGCTGGTCGCCCCGGCCCCGGCGGTTTTGCGAAGGGTCCCCCCATTGACCAGCAAGGGGCGCGAGCCGCCGCCATAGTTGATGACGGTGTCGCCGGTGATTTGCCAAAGCCCCCCGTTCGAGATGACCGTGGTGGCGTTGTTGTTCCCCCCGACCGAGAGGGACCCGCTGCTCCAGGTGAGGGTCCCCAAGTTCGTGATCGCGGAGCTGTAGAGCTGCAGGTTGCCCCCGCCGCCCAGCTTGGTTTCTCCTCCCGCACGGATGACGAGATTTCCTGAAAACCCGCTGTTCGTGATCACGAGGAGCCCGTTTTTGCGGACCTCCGCCAGATTCGTCACCACCAGGGCGCTGGTGGTTCCGTTCACCAGGGTCTGCGTTCCGCTTGTCCCCCCGAGAGTGACGTTGCCGACGGTGGCCGCGTTGGTGAGGATCGTCACCGTGTAGGTGCCGTTGTTGGTGATGAAGAGGCTGTCCCCCGGGGCGGGGGTTCCGGAGGGGGACCAGTTCGCCGGGACAAACCAGCTTCCCCCCGCGGGGTTGACCCAGGTGCGGGTGGTCCCCGCCGGCAGGTGCGGGGCGGTGGCCCACCAGAGGAGGAGCCAGAGTGCGCGATGTCGTCTCGTCATCCGGCTAGTCTACCACAGGTCCCGGAGGTCGTGGGCCTCGCTTCTTGTGACAGGATTGTCAGGAATTGCCCCCTTCAGGGGTGGGGTGTGCGATGGCGCAAGGCTCTGCTGCGAAGCGTCTTGGGTGCCTGGGAGGGGGGTTACTTCTTGGTCATCTCCATGACACCGCTCCACCCCGCCCCCGGGGGGGTGGCGATCAGGGCGTGGCACCTCTCGGTGTAGAGCTGGATGAGAAAGTCATCGGGTTGGGCGGCGGCCGCCTTGCGGAAGCTTTCCAGCGACTTTCCGAACTCCTGGGCCCGGTAGAAACGGACCCCCTCCTCGTAGTGCTCAAGCCATGGGAGGATCATCCGCATCTCCCCGGCCTGCTCGGGGACCGTAAAGACCTCGACCGGCCGGGTCTTTCCCATCACCCGTACGAGGTCGACGGTCCGGAGGGTGAACCGCTCGCGAACCAGGGGGGCGAGCGACTCCCCGATCAGGAGGTCGAGGTGGTAAACCTTCGTCAGGCTCTCGAGCCGCGAGGCGAGGTTCACGGCATCCCCGATCACCGAGACCTCCATCTTTTCCTCCGAGCCGAGGTTGCCGACGATCACCTCGCCATGGTTGATCCCGATCCCGAAGGCCAGGGTTTGAAGCTGCTGCTCTTGCCAGCGGGCGTTGAGGCGCCGGAGGGCGGTCCGCATCTGAAGGGCGGAGAGCACCGCACGCTCCCCGTCGGTCTGGAGCCCCGCGCTGACGAAGCTCCCCCAGTCGGCCATGATCGCGTCTCCAATGAACTTGTCGAGGCGGCCCCGGTTGTTCACCACGATGCTCACCATCTCCTGGAAGTAGTCGTTCAGCTGTTTCACCAGGACAGCAGCGTTCATCCCCTCGGTCATGGTGGTGAAGCCGCGGACGTCGGAGAAGAAGATGGTTACCGGCTTCCGGATGCCGGTGAGGGAGTTGAGATAGGTCTGGGGGTTGTCGATGAGCTCGCGTACGACGTCCTTGGCGACGTAGCGCTCGAGGGTTCTCCTGAGCTGCGCCTTCTCGTGCCGCACCAGGGCGAAGTCGTACACCAGCCCTGTGATGTTGCTGGAGAGCAGGGCCACGCACGGGGCCACGATGGCAATCAGGAGGCTTGCGTTGTCATACAGGAGATAGGCCGTGAGGAGGTAGAGGACGACGCACAGGACCGCGACGGAGAAACGCTGGAAGAGCCGGGAGAACCGCCAGCTCAGGAGCCACGCGACCAGCCCCGCCCAGAGGGTGACGGCGAAATTCGTGCCGATGGAGGCCTCGTGCAGGAACTCCCCGGCCAGGGCTGCGCTCAGGATGTTCAGATGAATCTCGGGGCCTAGCATGTCCCTGTTGAACGGGGTTCGATGGGAGTCGTGGAAGATGTCGGCCGCGGGGCCGATGAGGACGATCTTGTCCCGAAAGAACGGGGTCTTCCTGTAGCTCGCCTCCCAGGAGTTGGGCTCCAGGATCTGGGCCAGCCCCACGCGGATGAATTTCTCCCCCGGCGCGGCCGCGTAGCGGATCCGCTGCGGGTCGTACCCGGGCGGTATCACATCCGGGTAGCCGGCGTGTCGCAGCATCCGCGCCGCCAGCGATTCCATCTCAACCCCCTCGGGCAGGACGCTCTCGATGCCGCCGTGCTCGCGGAATTTCGTCGTCCGGATGACATCATCCTCGTCCGGGATCATGGTGACGTACCCGACCCGGGGATCGGACCCCGGGTGCCGAAGGGTGGGATCAATCAGGGTGCTGCTCGGAAACTCGAGTGTCTCGGTCCCTCCGCGGTCGGAATTCAGGATGGTGAACGCGGCTCCGAGCACCACCCGGTTGGTGTAGGTGTCGAGCACGCGACGCAGCTCCGCATCCCCCTCGGCCGGGCCGTTGAGGACGAGGTCCAGGCCGACGACCCTTGCCCCGGCCTGAAGAAGCCTCTCGACCGCCACGGCCCAGACCTCCCTCGACCAGGGGAACCGACCGGAGATCATCTCAACGACATGGTCGCGTGGGGCCGCCCCCTTGGGGTTGTCCTCGGCGTAGCTTCCCTGGTCGATGGCGACAAAGACGAGCCGGGGGTCCGCCTCGGTCTTTCGGCCGATCTGCAGCCGGAGATCCTCGGTGTAGATCTCGATGTCGTGGAGTCGGCCCCATCGCGTCGCCACGAACAGGGCGCAGAGGGCGGTGCACCCCGCGCACAGGGCGGCGAGGGTCCAGAGCCTGCGGGCGGCCGGGCTGATGTGGGCTTTGTTCATGCTCCGCAGAACGGTGGTCGGCACGAATGGCCCCGGGGTTAACGGCCCTTCGGCGCCTGGGCCGGGGCCCCGCGTCGCGGACCGGGGAGGGGGCCTCAGGCCTTCGATCCCCAGTACCGGTAATCGAGCTCGCCGAAGAGGTTGTCCTTTTGCTCCAGGGCTGCGAGCTCCCCCTCGTGGATCCGGGTGGTGGTGAGCTGTTCGTGAAGCCCGAGGAACCGGACCAGGTGTTCCTTGACCCGCTGGATGGCGTAGTCGGGGCTGGTGCCGGTCCTGAGGATGAAGGGCCAGTCACTGGACTGGGCCAGGAGGAGCTCCCGGCCCGCCTGGCGCAGCGCCCGCTGGGTCAGGCCGGTCGCGTTCGGATGGCGGCGGACGAGCTCCGTCATCCGGGTCTGAGCCACATCGAGGTGGGGGAGGATCCACTGGTTCCGGTCATTGAGCCAGACCTTGAGATGTCCCTCCTCCCCCCAGGTCGAGGGGCTGGGGGTGGCGACCTGCTGCGTGGGGTTCTCGGCCAGGTACTCCTGGGGGGTGGTCAGCCGGACCACCGACTGGTCGTAGACAGTTTTGCGGATGAAGTAATCGAGGAACTCGGGTCCCTCGTACCACCAATGACCGAAGAGCTCGGCGTCGTACGGGGCGATGAGGAGAGGGGGGCGTCCGATGATGTTCCCGATCCGCTGGATCTGGGTCATCCGGCTCTCGAGGAAATGCTGCGCCTGGTCGGCTGCGGCCTGGAGCGCCGCCTGGCGGTTGTAGACCAGCTTATGGTGGTCGCCCGTGATCGCGTGGTATTTCAGGCCGGTGAACCCGCGCCCATCGGTGCCGGGGAGGTAGGGCCGGACGTAGTCGTAGTCGAGGTCGTGGCCGACGTCCCGGTAGAAATCGCGGTAGCGAGGGTCTGCGGGGTAGCCGCTTTGGCGGCTCCAGACCTGCGTCGCCGACTCGTGGTCCCGACCGAAGGCCGCGATGCCGTTGGGGGTGAACACCGGGGCGTAAACCCCGTAGCGCGGGCGCGGCCGGGCGTGCAGCAGGCCGTGGGTGTCCATCACGAACCACCGGATGTTCGCCTCCTGGAGGATGAGCTCCACCCCCTCGGTGTAGGCGCACTCCGGGAGCCAGATCCCCGCCGGGTCGCGGTCGAAGCAACGGCGGTAGTGGTCCCGGGCGATGAGGATCTGGGCCCGGACCGAAGGGGGGTGTGTCGCCAGGAGC
Organism: Verrucomicrobiales bacterium; assembly: GCA_003452185.1. GTDB lineage: Bacteria > Verrucomicrobiota > Verrucomicrobiia > Limisphaerales > UBA11320 > UBA11320. Next base: position 4,605 of record DMJJ01000063.1, read on the forward strand.
GGCAGCACGGCGTGGGTCGCCGCGGTGGTGATGATCTCGAGGCAGCCCTGCTCCTGGAACTTGCGGAACGCGCCGACGATGTTTCGGCCGTAGCTCCGGTAGGTCTCGCGCAGGGAGGTGAGGCGGTGATGATACATCCACGCCAGCTCATGGAATGCGCGGTCCCAGTGGGTGCGGTGAATCTCCTTCTCCGCGAGCTCGATCAGGCTGTCGAGCCGCTGGGTGCAGCGGTCCTGCAGCAGCGGGTCGAGGAGCATCGAGCAGAGCGTGGGGGAGAGGGTCAGGGTGAGGCGGGTGCGCATCCCATCCCGCATCCACCCGTCCATCATCTGGATCAGCGGAAGGTAGCTCTCCAGCACGGCCTCGTAGAGCCAGCTCTCCTCGAGGAAACGGTCATGCTCGGGATGCCGCACAAAAGGGAGATGTGCGTGCAGAATGATGGCGAGGTGTCCGTGCATTCGTGCTCGGGGTCCCGTCCTGGAGACCCGTGTTCCGGCCGGATCAAACCGGAACTCGCCCCTCTTAGGCAATGGTGAACTGGGCCTTCCGACCGTATTGCTTACGGGACCCCATGGGGTAGGGTGGGGGGGTGTCGGCTCAGGAACTGGTCACATTCGCCATCGTCGGAGTGACGGCAGCGCTGTTTGTGCGCGGCTGGTTGCGCCGGCGTCGACGCCTCCCCTGGCAGCAGCACGACGGCTCCGGGTGCGGGTGCCCGGGTGCGGGAGGG
>DMJJ01000252.1 GCA_003452185.1 Verrucomicrobiales bacterium
GCTCTTCCGATCTGGGGGGAGGGCGTCGCGCGCGGGCCACCCGGCGTCAGAGAGGGCGTCCGACCAGCCGTTCGTAGGCCTCGAGGTATTTCCCTTGGGTGCGCAGAACCACCTCGGGGGGGAGGGCCGGCGCAGGCGGGGTTTTGTCCCAGGTGAGGGTCTCGAGGTAATCGCGCACAAACTGCTTGTCGAAGCTCGGCTGGGATCGACCCGGCTGATACTCCGCGGCCGGCCAGAATCGGGAGGAATCGGGCGTCAGCACCTCGTCGATCAGGATCAGCTTGCCGTCGTACAGGCCGAACTCGAACTTCGTGTCGGCGATGATGATCCCCCGCTCCCGTGCGTAAGCCCGCGCGGCCGAGTAGATGTGCAGGCTCGCCTTTCGCGCCTGCTCCGCCAGGTCGGCCCCGACGATCCGGGCCGCCTCGGCGAACGGGATGTTTTCGTCGTGCCCCGTTTCCGCCTTGGTCGCGGGGGTGAAGATCGGCTCCGGGAGCTCGGAGGACTCCTGCAATCCCGCCGGCAGCGGGATCCCGCACACGGTCCGGCTCTGTCGGTATTCCTTCCACCCCGAACCGGCGAGGTACCCCCGCACGACGCACTCGATGGCGAGGGGCTGCGACTTCTTCACGATCATGCTCCGCCGGGCCAACCGCTCCGCGTGGGGCTGAAGCTCGGGCGGCAGGGGATCACCCGCCCGGGCCAGCAGGTGGTTGGGGATCTGGGAGGCACAGCGCTCGAACCAGAAGTGGGAAATCTGCGTGAGGACCTCCCCTTTGCGGGGGATTCCGTTCGGCATGATGCAGTCGAAGGCGGAGATGCGGTCCGTGGCGACGAGGAGGAGGCGGTCCCCCAGGTCGAAGATCTCGCGGACCTTTCCGCTCTTGAGCTTTCGGATGCCGGGCAGTTCGAGTTGGAGCAGCGGGTCGCTGGTCATGGAGGGGAGGATGGGGTGGGTCTCGGGGAAAATCGAGACTCTTCCTGTCGCCCCCCCAGATACCGCTTGCACCCGCAAGGCTGAACCGGTTTTCTATCGCCCAAGCAATACTCGTTATGAAACCACTCCGCATCGGTCTCATCGGCTACGGCTTCATGGGCCGCGCCCACTCGAACGCCTTCCGCAAGGTCGGCAATTTCTTTGACCTCCAGCACACCCCGGTCCTCCAGGCGGTCTGCGCCCGCGACGCCGCCAAGGCGAAGGCGTTCGCCGCCAAATGGGGCTACCAGAGCATCGAGACCGACTGGCGCAAGCTGATCGCCCGCGACGACATTGATGTCATCGACATCGCCAGCCCCAACAACACCCACGCCGAGATCGCGATCGCCGCGGCCAAGGCCGGGAAGATGATTCTCTGCGAGAAGCCGCTCGCGATGAACGGGGCCCAGGGGGAGAAGATGGTCGAGGTCATTGCCAAGGCCAAGGTCCCGAACATGGTCTGGTACAACTACCGCCGGATCCCGGCGGTGACCCTTGCCAAGCAGCTCATCGATGAGGGCCGTCTCGGGCGGATCTTCCATTACCGGGCGAAGTTCCTCCAGGACTGGACCATCAGCCCCGAGCTCCCGCAGGGCGGGGCCGGGCTCTGGCGCCTCGACGTCAAGGTGGCCGGCAGCGGCGTGACGGGCGACCTCCTGGCCCACTGCATCGACACCGCCCTCTGGCTGAACGGCAGCATCGACAGCGTGACCGCCATGACCGAGACCTTCATCAAGGAGCGGAAGCACACCCTTACGGGCAAGGTGCAGAAGGTCGGGATCGATGATGCCAGCGCCTTCCTGGCCCGGTTCAGCAACGGCTCCCTGGCGACCTTCGAATCGACCCGCTATGCCCGCGGCCACAAGGCTCTCTACACCTTCGAGATCAACGGCGAGCACGGCAGCCTGGCGTGGGATCTCCACGACCTGCACCGGATCCAGTATTTCGAGCATGCCGACGAGGGACGGGTCCGGGGATGGCGAAACATTCACGTCACCGATGGCGACCAGCCGTACATGAAGAACTGGTGGGTCCCGGGGCTGGCCATCGGCTACGAGCACAGCTTCGTCCACCAGGTGGCTGATTTCATCCAGGGGATCGAGAGCGGGAAACCGGCCGGGCCGACCTTCAAGGATGCCCTCGCAACGGAGTACGTCACCGACGCCGTCCTCAAGTCCGCCCGGACCCACAAGTGGGAAAAGGTGAAGAAGGCCCGCTAGGCTCCCGCTTCAACAACCTTGCACCGATCCCGGGGGGCGCCGCCCCCCGGGGATCGGTGCAACACAGGCCACGGGGTGTTCCTCCCCCCCGGCGGCCGAGGGCTTCACCGGATGTTCCCGATGCTGTTCTTCACGGTGTCGTGGCGGGTTTTCAGCACGTTGCTGACGGTCGTGAACTGCGCCCGGATGTTCCCGATGATCGAGATCCCGTGGGAGTGCCCCCAATCCGCCCGGGCGTTTCCCCAGTGAGACTGCCCGGGCCCGTATAGCCGATACTCCACATCGAGGCCGGGGATGACCTCCCGGAGCGACTCGAGCTCGATCTCCCCCGTGACCTCCGCGGTGCGCTTGTTGTGGAAAGGCGTGTGACGGCTGATCGCCTCCTTGCGCTCGGGGTCCCAACCGCGGACGATGACTTTACGCAGGCTGTACTCCTTCGGGTTGAACTGGGCGGTGATGGAGCTGAGATCCCCGCCGCGACCCGGCCCAGGCTCCCCCGCCCCGCCGATCGTCACGGTCCACGGGTTGTCTCCCGAGAAGGTAAACCCACCGGCACCCGCAATCGACCGATACCCTCCCACATCCCGGTGACCGCGACTCAGATAACGACCCTCCCGGGGGGAGTAGAGCGGATTCTCCCCGGCGAGCCCCCGATCGTGGTAGAGGGCCGTCTCCGGATCCCAGAACATCCCGTGGAACAGAAGCGGATTGCCGATACCTGAGGCGGTGGCAGCCTGGCCGTTGACCAGGAGGGGAGCCCCTTTGGGATCCAGGAATGAGGGCGCGCCGTGGTCGTCGTAGTCGTAGCGCTCGATCACCTCCCCCGCCTCGCTCGTGAGGGCCAGGGTGGTGCCGAGTTCATCGGTGTGGAAATAGACAACGGCGCCCGCACCGGTGAAGGCCGCCACAACGTGGTCATCCAGGCCGGGCAGCGAGCAGAAGGAGCCGACGATCTTGGTGTCGCGGCGAAGCTCCAGGATGGCCTCGCCGGCGCTCCCGGGGTCATGAACAAAACGGGTCGTGACGGGGGCACCCTGCCCGGAAGGATAGGTCGACTTGGCAATGCGACGTCCCAGGGCGTCATAAGAGTAACCCGCCACGGGCACCACGGCCGGACCGACCTCACGCTCCACGCTCACCAGTCGGTCCGCAAAGTCGTAGTGGAAAAGGACTGCACCCGCCGGGGTGTCGTAGGTGGTGAGATTCCCGTTCCGGTCGTACGACATCGCTCCACCCGGGGTGAGGGTGTACTGGTTCATCTGGAAGTCGCCCGGGTCCGGGAGGGTCGAGTCCATGGTGTACACAGCAACGTTTCCATCCCGCTCCACCTGCTGGCGGTTGCCGTTCGGGTCGAGCACGTATGTCGACGAGCTTTCCACCCCGGAGCTGCTTCGCCGGGCCCCACGGGTAAGGCGGTGCATCCGGTCGTAGCCGAAGTAATTGGTCGTTGTCGCCCCCCCCTGGGTGTAGCCGACAAGCTGCGCCCGCTCGGTCTTGTTCTGCGCGGGATCGTAGACGTAGCCGTACTGGCTGACCGCGACCGGGGCTCCCGCCCGGGCGTGGTTCAGGCGGGAGACCTGTCTCCAGCCGAAATCCCCCTTGGCGTTCGCCGGGTTCTCCGATCCGTTCCACACGATTCGTGTGTTGATGCCGTTGGCCCGGGTCACACGGGAAAGGCGGCCAGGGCCGTCGTAGGAGAAGGAGGCGAGGCTCGAGAGGGCTCCCCCCGCAAACGGGACGCTGCCGACCGCGCTTACCAGGTTGCCTGGGGCGAAGCTCGACTGGATGACGCGGCCGCCCGGGTAGGTGATCGAAAGCCGGTTCCCCTCGCCATCGAACACGGAGGTGGTGAGGAGCCCGTCCGCGATGGAACGGACCCGGTTTCCAAGGGAGTCATAGGCGAACTCGACGGAGGAGGTGTCGTTGGTCGCACGCACGACCCGCGACATCCCATCGTAGGCAAAGGCTTCAAACGTCGTGGTGCCAGCCACCCCGGGCCCCGGGGTGATGTCCCTCCGAAGGCACCGATCCAGGAGATCGTGGCTGTATTGCACCACCGTGCCGTTCGGGTCGGTGGAGGAGATGAGGTTGCTGCGGGGGCTCCAGACGAGCGAGGTTCGGGAGTTGTCGGCACGGGTCACCTGGACAGGCCGGTCCAGGGAATCGTAGTCATACCGGGTGGCGTTTCCGTTGCCATCGGAGATCCCCACCAGGCGCGCCGCGCTGTACTCCGCGTGGCTCACGGTCACAACCAACCCCGCCGCCTTGAGCCCGTCGTAGTACAGGGAGTCCGTGACCCGCCCCAGGCCGTCGAACGCGCGGGTGAACTCGTTGCCCCGCTCGTCGATCCCGCCAACGCAGTTGCCCCGGGAGTCATACACCGAGCGGGTGGCGTTCCCGAGGTTGTCCGTGGCACCGAGGCACCGGTTTAGCTCGTCATACACGTAGGTGATGCTGAACTGCTCCTCGGCGGCGGAGAGATCCGACCGTTCCACCCAGGTCCGGGAGACGACGTTTCCCGCCGGATCGAGGGACATCGTGAGAACGTTCGTGCGCGGGTCGGTGATGGAGACCAGACGGCCGGCGGTGTCATACCCGTAACGCGTGAGGTTCCCGTTGTCGTCCGTGTCGGTCAGGACCTGGCCGTTCGGCGCGTAGCTCACGAGATGAGTGCTCCCGCCATCCCCCAGGCTGAGCTCCGTAAAAATGTCGAAGAAACTCACGTGGCGACGGATCCGGCGCCCCAACGAGTCGTAGGCGTACCGGACCTCGGAGAGAGGCCGGTTCAGCGCCCCGCCAGGCTGATCGTCCATCTCCCCATCGACATGGGAGAGGGTCAGGTTGTCCCCCAGGTCGTACAGCCGGGTCTCCACATTCCCCATGCTGTCGCCAAGACGCACGCGGCGGCCGAACCCGTCATAGCCAAAGGTGAACGTGGCGGCCCCCGCGGCGGCGCCCGCCCCGGTGGCGACCCCGTTCCGGAGGGCCGCCAGGCTGCCGTTCAGGTCGTAGGCAAACTCCTCCGAAGTGGCATCCCGGGAAAGGGGGGCCCGGGTGATCCGGAGCGGCAGATCCCGCTCGTCATACTGGTGCTGGAGGGTGTTGTTCGGATCGCTTCCTTTGACGGCCTCCGGGAGCAGCTCCAGCACCAGGTTGCCGTTTCCGTCATACACGAATCGGGTTGCCATGGACCCCTGCTGCACGGTGTGCGCGAGCTCGTGTGCCAGGAGCCGGGTGCCGTTCAAGACGTCATACTCGGCCGACGACGTCCACGTCGGCTTGAGGGGATTGAGGGCACCGGTCGGGTCGCGGTCCTCGTGGTCGACCTGAATCAGGTTGTCATTCGCATCGTAGGTGAAGGTGGTGGCAATGCGCTCCCCGAAGGTCGCCCCCTGGGTCTGCTTCGGCACCGTGACGTTCATACTGATCCGCTGATTCAGCGAATTGTACCGAATGATGGTGTCGTTGCCCCGGGGATCAACGATCCGGACGACGTTGCCCAGCGGGTCCACCTCGAAGGAGGTGACCAATCGAAGGGGGGCGGAGGGGCCGCAGGGGGCCGCGCCGGCATCGTCACGAAAAACCCGCAGGAGATACCCAAACCCCGGGGCGGCGGGATCCGTTTGGTAGGCGAAGGTGTCGCTGCGACGGCACCCAAGGCCGTCCGCAGGAAGCGTGACCCCGGTGATCCGCCCGGCGACGTCATACCGGTAGTCCGCGGAGACGAGCTGCCCGCTCCTCCGCTCCGTGACCTCGGCATGGATGAGGTTGCCCCGGTCGTCATACCGGGCGGTCACGGTTGATCCCGATGGATCCGTCACCGAGGTGGCAAACCTGCCGCAGAGATCGGGGTCCGGCTTATCCTGAAAAATCCATCCCGACCGCTTCCTGAGCCCGTAGGTCCCATCCAGGGAGGTGGTCTGCCTGGGGCCGCGGGCGAACCCCCAGCCCGGGAGGGAAGCCGCGCCCCGGGCCAGGTCATCCCCGCCCCGCAACCAGGGGAACTTGACCTTCACCCGCACCGCGCTTCCGAATCGCGGGTCGCCCTCAAAACGCCACGCACGCTCGACGACGTCGGCGACCCCATCCCCATCCAGGTCCACACCGCCGCAGCACGCCCCCTCGCGGAGCACCCGCAGATCGCCTGCGTGACGCCGGGCGGCGTTGCCGGAGGCGGAGCCCGGGTGGAAGGCCCGCTCATAAATCATGGCAACGCTGTTCCCGCGGGGATACACGATCCGGGTGCAGAGGGAGTCGCGGTTCCATTCGTACAGGGTCTCGAAGCGATCCGGATCCCCCTTGCGAAGCTTCCCCGCGGGGCGGTTGTCGGTCTCCGTGGTCGTCACCCCCACCTTCGCACGGCCGGTGTAGGCCAGATGCCGCACGCACCGGTTCAGGGAATCGAAGAAGCACTCGCTCACGTTGCCCACCGCGTCGTTCACGATGCACTTGATCGCCGCATACCGGTTGGAGGGTGAGGGGGACTGGGCGACGTAGCGGAAGGTCACGATGTTCGTGTCATCACCCAGGGTCATTCGGACACATCTGAGAAACTCCAGGTCGGTCTGGTTGTGCTGGTACACGTAGCGGCAGGGGACCTGGCCGCGCGGGTCGGTGACCGCGAGCAGCAGGTGGTTCTCGCGCGGATCGGAAAACCCCACCGAGTAGGTGTAGGCGGTCGTCTTGCCGTTCGGGAAATCGTTTCCGTTGGGGGTACCTGTGACCGCGGGACCGGTGGCGGTGGCAAGGTCCCCCGCCCCCCCGGAGAGGCTCTTGGGGCTGTGGTACTGATACTTCACCACCCGCCCCGTGAAGTCCGTCACAGAGGCGACGAACCCCCCGGCGTAGGCCACGGTGATAGGCCGGCCGAGCGTGTCGATGACCCGCACAAGGCGCCCTGCGTCGTCATACTCAAACCGGAGGGCGTTGCCGTTGCGGTCCTCGATCCGGGCGATCCTTCCGGCCCGGGGTGAGCCGTCGAATGGGAGGAACACCCACCGCCCCGTGTCGGGGAAGGTCAGCGTGAACCCGTCGTTGGCGAGAACGCCGGTGTTGAAGAACTCATCCCGGCCATAGACCCCGTCAGCATCCGGGAAGTAGACATCCCGACGCCCGGCCCCATCGTTGACCGCAATGCCCCCGCCAGCCTCCTGCTCGATGAACAGGTTGTAGGAATGGTCCCAGTTCACCCCCATCGGGGTGGTCCTTCCGCCGCGCGAACGGTAGGTACGAACCCATCGAAAATCCAGGCCCTGCCCGGCGATCCAGAGATCCTCGGCGCTGACGATCACCTCGCCCGAATAACGCTGGGGCTGCCACCGGTCCATCCCAGGCTTCGTGATCCTCAGGCCGCGCGCCGGCATTGGCTGCGCCTCCTCTGGGTCGAGGTCCTCCTCTACATCGCTGAAGGCCTGTTTGACGTTCACCGCGTTGAGCCCCTTCCTGCCCTCCTCACGGCCCGCCTGGCTCCAACCGAGGGTCCCGTCGACCAACTCTCCGGGGGAACGTGTGAGCAGCGGGCTGGCGGGCGGCTCCTCGGGCGGTCCATCGACCCGCTGGGGCGCGTCCCCAGGCTTCACCCCTGCGACCGATGTCAGGAGGCGTTCCGCACGGGCAACCACCTTCCCATCCTCGACCCACTCGACGTCATACACCCCCGGCGGCAGCGGGGGGACGGTGCAGAGATAAGCCGACAGGACCGCCCCGCCGGGAAGGCTTCCTCCCACCAACGACGCGACGCGGAGGGCTCCGTTCGTGCTGAGAGATTGGCCAATGACGTAAATCTGCCCCCCCTCGGAGGAGACCACCCCCGGCTCAATCCGGAGGATGGCCGGCTCGGGAGGCTGCAGCCGGAAAAAGAGGGTCGACTCTCCCTGGAGGGGCCAGTCGTAGCTCAGCCCGGCGGCATCGGGAACCACGGGCTCCCGAGTCACCCAGGATGCGGCGGGATCCAGCCGGTCCACCGTTTGCAGAAGGTACACGCCACCGGGAGTGGCTGGCGCCGCGGTTTGCAGGTGGAGGAGGGCGCCCCCCGCGTCGGGCGTGCGAGTGACGATCGTTGCCGTAAGGGGGAGGGCCGAAGTCCCCGCGGATGCGGTGCCGAGGCTCGCAACGAACCCCAAGGCGATCGCCCAGATCAGGAGGCCGCGACTGAACGACCGGGCGGCGGATCGGGGCGGGACAGGTCCGCGTAACGGGGAACAATTGGTTTCAGGGTTCATAAGTCAGACAGAGTCTGGATCCGATCACCGCAGATCCCGTTGCACCGCAGCCCCCCACGGTTTTGTTCAGGCAGGCCCGAAACAAAACCGCAGCCCATCGGCATGAGGCCTGCACGCAACAGGGGTATCGGCTGAAGTGGGACTTATGGTGAGCCCCTAACTGAACCAGGGCGAGGATGGGAGGCGTGGGGGGGAGCGACTCAACGCGTCGCGCCCGGCGTCGGCTTGGAAGGAGACTCGGCCGGGGCGTCCGGCAGCCGCCGAAGAAGAAGCGAGGACCGATCAAAGAACGCCTTCCCCTTGGAGCCCCGAAGGTCACAGATCAGCTCCACTTCCTCCTCCTCCTCCTTGACGGTGAACTCATAGGAGATCTCCTGCCAGGGGGCATCGCCGGAGAGGGAGTTCTGTCGCTTGTGCTGGCTGATGCGAAGCCCTGCACCGAGGCCGCGGGTCGACTTGCCGGTGCTGACCACCCCATCCGTCCGGACCCGACCCTCGAAGGCGTAGCGCCCGGGATGGAGGAGCACCGTCACCCGGTAGGAGGCAAGACACATTCCCTGCACGGGCTCCGCCGTCGGCTCCGTGGGAGGGACGGCCTCGACCACCAGCACGGGAATCCCCTGCTCCTGCCCCTCCGAGAACCGGGCATCCCCACTGTCCACGCGGCTCTTCCAGCCCTGGACCCGGGCGACGTTCTCCGGCGGGAAGACAACCGGCTTGGGTCCCTCCCCACCCAGCACACGGTGAAGGTAGGCCCCCCGTTGCTCGACCTCCCGGATCAGCTTGCGGACCTCCTGGTCATGCTGCGCCGCCGACTGGGGGTCGAGGGAGGCCAGCACCGGACGGAGCCGGGCCTGGACCTGGAGGATCCGGTTGGTGAGCGCCCCCACAAGAAACACGTTGGTGGTGAGCTGCGTGGCGCGGGCCTTGTAACGGGCCCGTCCCTCCCGGGTGTTGAGGATCGACGCGGCAACCAGCCCCTCGGCCTGCGGAAAAACGGGGCCGTTGGCCTGCCAGAACATCTGGTCCATGCCATGCGGAAAGAATGAAATCTTGTCGGAATCCGGGTCGTGGTAGACGCGGTAGTTGTTCTTCTTCATCAGGTAGCCATCCCAATGCCAGACCATCATTTCCATGGCGATGAAGCTCAGGAACCGGTCGACATCGAGCCGTTTTTCCAGGGCGGCCAACCGCTCCCGCTCATCCGGGATTTCACAAGCCTTCACCAGGGCCGCCACCTCCGGCTGTCCGGTCGGCTCGATTCCCGAGATCCGCTCCATCGGCTCGCTGATCTCACGCAGAAACCCCCCATCGTACAGGTTTCCGCGGGGGTTCGAGAAATGACGCTTCAGGAAGTTCTTTCCAAACCCCTCCTTCAACACGTAGAGGCCAAGCCTGCGGCCGTTCAACTCCACAACGGCGTGGCCGGCCCGGGCCGCAGGAACGCCGGCGGCCAGGAAAAGCTCCCCGCAGAGGAGTTCCGTCGTGTAACTCGGGTCCTGGACCGAGTTGTTGAGGTGCAGCTTGTCGAGGCCGTGGAACTTCTGCCCCTCCTGAAACTTGTCGAAGTTGAGGGTCAGGGCGGGGTTCTCGGCGTCCACCGGACGAAAACTCCCCGCGGCCCCCTTCAGGTGAACCCCCACGTTCGTGTAGACATGCCCCCCCTCGGTCACCGTCGCCCGCACGTATTGGCGAGCCTCCCGTCGCAGCTGTTTCATCCCATCCTCCGGGATCTCGACGCGGATAAACGGAACGGGGCCCGAGTTGAAGAAGAGGTCGGTCTCGTCCGGCGACTTCGGGGCGGCAGCAGCGCGCAGCAGGGAAAACGCCAGAAACCCCAGAACGGCAAGCTGGAGACTCCAGCCGGCTCTGGTAGCGGGGGAAAGGGTCCTTCCGCCAGGCACGTGTCGCAAGCTAGCAGCCCACCCGGGAAGTCACAACGTCGATTGCGTCTCTTTTTGGTGACGGGCCGCAGGCCCGGCGGGCGGATGCACGAAAAGCAAATCCGGCAGCGGATGCCCGCTGCCGGATTTTTCGTAAACTCACCTGAGGGAGACTTCCACCGCCGCCCGTCAGTTCTGAACGAACCCGCACACCCTGCCGAGCTGCACGAGCAGGTAAGCGACGCCGGCAGCGGCGGGAAGCGTCAGGATCCAGGCCCAGACGATCCTCTCGATCACCCGGAGCTTCAGGGCGCTGAACCGCTTGGCGCACCCCACCCCCATGATCGAGGTGGTGATGGCGTGGGTGGTGGAGATCGGCATCCCCATGCTCCCTGCCACGGCAAGCACGGTCGCCGCCGTGGTCTCGGCGGCAAAGCCGTGGACCGGCTGAAGCTTCACCATTTTGTGCCCCAAGGTCTTGATGATCCTCCAGCCCCCCGCGGCGGTACCCGCCGCCATCGTCAGTGCGCAAAGCACCACGACCCAGTCAGGCACCCCCTGGCTCTTCGGGTCTCCGGGGGTCGGCATGTAGCCAAACTGCAGGAACCCAGGGAGCCAGGACTCCAGCCAGTCCCCCAGGGTCAGCTTGTGAACGTCCGATCCCTCCGGGGTGTAAAGGAAGTGGAGCCAGGCCGGGACATGGTCAAACAGCCCGGCCTTGGTGCCCGCCACCAACGCGAGCGTGATGATGCCCATGCACTTTGTCGCGTCGTTCATGCCATGGCTGAACCCCATGTAGGCGGAGCTGGCCAGCTGGAGCTTGCCAAAGACCCTGTTGACGGTCATCGGCTTCCAGCTCCGGAGCAGCGCGTACAGCAGCGCCATGAAAAGCAGGCCGCCGCCAAACCCCACCACCGGCGAGGTGATCATCGGGATCACCACCTTGTGGAGGATGCCGGCCTTGTCCACCGAGGCCTTCTCGGCGACCATCATCACGCGGCCGCCGAACTCCACCACCGCCACCTTGTTGGTGCCGATGTGCAGGAACGTGGTCCCGTCCTGAAGCTGGTTGGTCCCGATGGCGCTGAGAACCTCGGGGCTGGGCTGGACCAGGATCTTCGCCGCCTTGGGCTTCACCTCGCTCCACTTGATCGCGGACCAGTCGCCATGCGCCGAGGCAAGCGCGGCGCCGACCAGGCTCCCGATCAGGGCATGGCTGGAACTCGAGGGAAGCCCGAACCACCAGGTGAGGAGGTTCCACGCGATCGCCGAGATCAACGCGCAGATCAGGACCTGCTGCGTGATGAACTTGGCCTCCACGAGCCCCGAGGAGATGGTCTTCGCGACCGCGAGGCCGAAGAATGCCCCGACGAGGTTCGTCACCGCCGCCAGCAGGATCGCCTGCCGGGGGGTGAGGACCTTCGTGCCGACCACCGTGGCGATGGCGTTTGCCGTGTCATGAAACCCGTTCGTGTACGTGAACACGAGGGCGACAAAGACAACCGTAAAGACGAGAAACAGGTCCATATCGGGATGCGCGGGGCGTCAGGAGTTCTTCAGGAGCACGTGGGAAAGGACATTGCCGGCGTCGCGGCAGCGGTCGACCACCTTTTCGTTCAACGCGAAAAGGTCGTACAGGATGACCGCCTTGAGGGCATCGAACCCGGGCTGGTAAAGCGGCTGCATCAGGGTCAGCAGAAGGTCGTCGGCCCGCTCCTCAACCCGCTGGAGCTCGTTCTGGTATCCCTTGATCCGCCCGAGATCCCGCCCCGCCTTCAGCGCCTGGGTCATCCGGAGCACAAGCTGGGTCGCCTCGGCCATCAGCTTCACCTGCCCGTTGAAGTCGATGTCCTTCACCCGGTCCACCACGATCAGGTAACGCTCGGCGAACTTCTCAACGGTCTTGGGAACCTTGTACAGGGCATCGGCCAACGCCTCGATGTCCTCCCGCTCCATCGGGGTGACGAACGTGGTGATCAGCATCTCCTCGAGCGTGTTGGTAATCTGCTTGTCCTTGCGGCGCGCCGCCGCGAAGGCCTCAAGCGACCGGTTGCCACCAGGGCTCAGGAGCGAGTCGAGCGCGGCGACCGCGGCGCACGCCTCCTGGGCGCTTGCCTCCAGG
>DMJJ01000256.1:0-3782 GCA_003452185.1 Verrucomicrobiales bacterium
CCGCCGCTGTTGCCGGGGTTGATTGCGGCATCGGTCTGGACCCCCAGGAACGAACGGTTTCCGATGTGGGCGTAGTTCTGGAGCTCGATGCGCGACACCACGCCGCGGGTGTAGGAGATCTGCTCTCCGCCGGCGGGATATCCGTAGGTGACGACGGTGGAGCGGACCTTGGGCATCTCCCCGATCGGCAGCGGCTCGAGCCCCTCGTAAAAGCTCTCATCCTCGACCTCCAGGACGGCGAGATCGCAGTCGTGGCCGACGAAGCGGACCTTTGCCGGGTAGGGGCGGGGGTCCTGGTAGCGGCGGACGAGGATCTGCTTTGCCCAGCTCACGACATGGGCGTTGGTCATGATGCGGCGTCCCTTGATGACAAACCCGGTCCCGGAGCTTCGTCGAACTCCTTCGAACCGCCACGGCGCGTCCCAGACCGCGGACTGGCTGAAGTTGTACACCTGGATGACCGATTTTTCGGGGGCGGTGCCGGCCGCGCCGGCAGAGACCGCAGCCAGGAGAAGCGGGAGTATGGATGACCTTCGCACGGGCCAGAAAATGGTCGTCCGACGGCTCGGTGGTCAAGTGATTAACCGATGATTTCGGGGGCTTCCCGTCCGGCGGCGAACCGGGTACTCTGCCTTCCATGCCACTCGCCCGCACACGAACCGCCACCGCGGCTGCAGCCGCCACCGCCCTTTTGACCCTCTCCGGTTGCAGCACCCCGTCACAGGTCGACTGGCCCCAAACGGGGGCCCTTCCCCCCCAGGCGGGGCTTCCCGATCCGCTCATCCGGTGGAACGGCGAGCGGGTGACCACGCCGCGCCAGTGGTTCGAGGAGCGGCGGCCGGAGCTCCAGCGCCTGTTTCAGCACTACATGTACGGGTTTCTCCCCCCGGTGCCGACACGCACCCGGTTTGAGACCGACCAGGTCTACACGGATTTCCTGGGAGGCCGGGCGACCCTGAAGCTGGTCACCATTGAGACGGGGGAGGCCGGGTTTCCGAAGATCCACCTGATGCTGATTCTGCCGAACCCGGTACGCCAGCCGGTGCCGGTGTTTCTCTCGATGAACTTTTGCGGCAACCATGCCCTGCATTCCGACCCAAGGATCCCGCTCACCCGGGGGTGGGTTTACACCAACTGCAAGGGGTGCGTCGACGGGCATGCCACGGAGGAAGGCCGCGGGTCGCAAGCGATGGACTGGCCCATTGAGCAGATCCTGCAGCGGGGCTACGGGCTGGCGAGCTTTTGCAGCGCGGATGTCGATTCGGATCGCAAGGATGTGTCCGACGGCATCTACGCCAGCCTGGCGAAGGCTTGGGGGCGTCCGGAGGTGGCGGCCCCGGAGAACCGCGGCACCATCGCCGCGTGGGCCTGGGGATTCCATCGCTGCATGGACTACCTTGTGAAGGACATTTCTGTCGACCCCCGCCGGATTGCGGCCGTGGGGCATTCTCGCAACGGCAAGACCGCGCTGCTGGCGGCTGCGATGGATGACCGGATCGCGCTGGCGATTCCGCATCAGGCGGGGTGCGGGGGATCGGCCCCGAGCCGCGGTCGGGTGGGGGAGTCGGTCCAGCGGATCAACACCGCGTTCCCGCACTGGTTCAATGCCGCATACAAGGAGTTCAACCAATCGACCGACCGCCTCCCGTTCGATCAGAACGCCCTGGTGGCGCTCTGCGCCCCGAGGCCGGTGCTGTTCTCGAACGCGACCGAGGACCAGTGGGCGAACCCGGCGGGGCAGTTTGAGGTATTGCAGGCAGCAGATCCCGTCTATCGGTTTCTTGGGGCTGGGGGGCTGGAGGCCAAGTCGGTTCCGGCCGAGGGTGTCTTGAGCGACGGGGTGCTGGGGTATTACATCCGGCCGGGGAAGCACTCCATGACCGCAGGCGACTGGGAAATCTTCCTCACCTTCGCCGACCATCACATGACCGCCAGGCCCGTAAAGTGACCGCAACCAGGGCCGGCCGGGTTTTAAACCGCTAAGGGGAAGAAGGAACGCTATGGTGGGGACTGGGACTGCTGACTTTTTCTTCGGATCCGTTCCTCAGCCCCCTCCGGAACATCGCGTTCCTTAGGTCCCCTTGGCGGTTGAACGTTCCCCCTCCCGGCCGGCCGGGTCTTAAACCGCTAAGGGGAAGAAGGAACGCTATGGTGGGGAGTGGGACCGCTGCCTTCTTTTTCAGATCCGTTCCTCAGCCCCTCCGGAACATCGCGTTCCTTAGGTCCCCTTGGCGGTTGAACGTTCCCCCTCCCGGCCGGCCGGGTTTTAAACCGCTAAGGGGAAGAAGGAACGCCATGGTGGGGACTGGGACTGCTGTCTTCTTTTTCAGATCCGTTCCTCAGCCCATCCGGAACATCGCGTTCCTTAGGTCCCCTTGGCGGTTGAACGTTCCCCCCGTCTTGGCGGTTGCCAACGGGGGAGGGGGGGAGGAGCATTGAGGGAATGCTCCCCGGCAACCGGCACCTCACCCCAACCGCCCTGGCGATCGCTCTCCTGCTCACGACCACACCCGCTCCGACCAGAGCCGCGGAGCCTCCCACCCCCCCACGCCATATTAAAGTCTATGCCGAACCAGGCCGGTTCGGCGGATGGCCCGCAAACCACGGCCTCTGGCGATGGGAGAATGAACTGCTCGTGGGCTTCAGTGCCGGCTATCACAAGGACCTCGGGCCAGAGCGACACAACATCGACCGGGAACGGCCTGAAGAACACCTGCTGGCACGCAGCCTGGACGGTGGAGAAACCTGGTCGATCGAGAATCCTTCGCTCCAAGGAGCACTGATCCCCACAGGCAAAGCCCTTCATGGGGTCCCCCCGCCGGGGCTGGCAGAGAAACCGTGGACCGAGTGCCCGGGAGGGATCGATTTCCGCCATCCCGACTTCGCCATGACTCTCCGGATGACAGACGTCCATTCCGGCCCCTCCCGTTTCTACGTCTCAACCAACCGCGGCCACAGCTGGAGCGGGCCATTTCGGCTTCCACTCTTCGGACAACTGGGCGTCTCCGCACGCACCGACTACATCGTCGAGGGACGCCATCGCTGCCTCCTGGTGCTCACCGCTTCGAAGGAGAACGGGCGCGAGGGACGGCCATTCTGCGCCCGAACCACCGATGGGGGGCGAAGCTGGAAGTTCGTCTCCTGGATTCAGGAAAGCCCAAGCGGCTATGCCATCATGCCCTCGACCGTCTCGCTCGGAGGAGCTGAACTCCTCTCGGCCATCCGATGCAGGGACGACGCCCGTTCATGGATCGAGACCTACCGGTCAGCCGACAGGGGTCTTCATTGGAAGCTCGACAGCACCCCGGCCCCGGATTTGGGCGAAGGGAACCCTGCGAGCATGATCCGACTCGCAGATGGGAGGGTTTGCCTGACCTACGGGCATCGGGCCGCGCCGTACGGGATCCGTGCCCGTTTGAGCCGCGATGGAGGGCGTACCTGGGGCCCGGAGATCATGCTACGGAATGATGGAGGAGGCAGGGATATCGGGTATCCAAGGACGACGCAGCGCCCCGACGGGAAAATCGTGACGATCTACTACTTTCATGACCAACCGCAGGGAGAACGCTACATCGCCGCCACCCTCTGGTCCGCTGGCTGAACCGCCAAGGGGGAGGCGGAGGAACGCCACGGGGGCGGAGGGGGCCGGAATTTAAACCGCTATGGGGACCTAAGGATCGCCATGGTGAAGACCGGGATTGCTGACCTCTTTTTCAGATCATCTCCTCCTGCCCCCTCCGGAACATCGCGTTCCTTCTCTCCCCTTGGCGGTTGAACTCCCC
>DMJJ01000256.1:4123-4273 GCA_003452185.1 Verrucomicrobiales bacterium
TGGTGAGGACCGGGATCGCTGACCTCTTTTTCAGATCAACTCCTCCTGCCCCCTCCGGAACATCGCGTTCCTTCGGTCCCCTCGGCGGTTGAACTCCCCCGTCCGTCCCGGCCGGCCGGACTTTAAGCCGCTATGGGGACCTAAGGATCG
>DMJJ01000494.1:0-5351 GCA_003452185.1 Verrucomicrobiales bacterium
TGGGCAAGGTGGGGGCCCGCAACCGGGAGCAAACCTTCGCCCTCGATCTGCTGCTCGACCCGGCGGTGCAGCTGCTCACCCTGGTGGGCAAGGCCGGCACCGGCAAAACGCTGCTGGCCCTGGCTGCGGGTCTGCACCAGGTGGCCGATGAGCACCTCTATGAGCGCCTGCTGGTGACCCGCCCGGTGATTTCCCTGGGCAAGGAGATCGGCTTTCTGCCCGGCAGCCTCGAGGAAAAGATGGGCCCCTGGATGCAGCCGATCATCGACAACCTCGATTTTCTGCTCGGCGGCACGGCGGAGGAGGAGGGGCGCGGGCCCGCTCGGCCCGGCGGCGGTGGCGGCCGCCCCGGCGGTCAGCGGCCCCAGCGCAGCAACTGGACCGACCTCAAGGGCATGGGCCTGCTGGAGGTGGAGGCGATCAGCTACATCCGCGGCCGCTCGATCCCGCGCCAGTTCATGGTGGTGGATGAGGCCCAGAACCTCACGCCCCATGAGGTGAAGACCATCGTGACCCGCGTCGGCGAGGGCACCAAGATCGTGTTCACCGGTGACCCGTATCAGATCGACAACCCCTACGTCGATTCCGCGAGCAACGGCTTCAATTACATCGTCAACAAGTTCCAGGATCAGGCCATCGCCGCCCATGTCGAGCTGCAGCGGGGAGAGCGGTCGGAGCTGGCCGAGCTGGCGGCGAATATCCTTTAACGTTCGGGAGCCTCCTCCGGAGCGGAGGGGGGGGCGGAAGGACCCGGTTTCCCCGGGGGGCGCGAACCCGGGGGAGTACGGATTCCGCGGGGCCGGGGGCCGGGTTAGGTTCGGGGCGTGCCCGTCTCTCAATCAAACGAGGTTTCCTGGCCCCTTCGACTGGCCCGCTGGTGCCTGATGGTCGGCGGCAGCTACGCCCTGGTGGTGGCCGTGCATCACAGCGCCTGGTACCAGGAGCGGCTCTACCGCGATCTGGTCACCGGTCCGATTGCCGAGTGCGAGCAGGCGGCGACGAGCCTCTCGAATGTCGGGGGGGAGCGGCGGCTGATCGATGCCCTCGCGAGCCCGAAACCGGAGGTCAGGGCCGCGGCCCAAAAGGCACTCGATGCCCGCTGGTTCTCGGCCGAGGGGGTTGAGGCGGCCCGGGCCCTGCTTGCCGCGGAGAACGCCATGAACGAGGGGCACGATGAGGAGGCGCTCACGAAGTTCGACCAGGTGATTCTCCTCCACCCCAACTATGCCGAGGCCCTGAACCAGCGGGCGAGCCTGCTCTGGAAAATGGGCCGCGTGCGGCCGGCCATCCAGGATTGTGAACGCGCCCTGCGGCTGATCCCCTTCCACTACGGGGCCTGGCAGGGACTCGGGATCTGCCACCTCCAGAGCGGCAACGAGGAGGCCGCCCGGAAGTGCCTGATGATCTACCAGCGGCTTCGCCCCTTTGACGACGATGCGGAGAAATGGCTCCGCCGGTGCGACGAGCTCCAGCGAAAGGAACGACGCAGCAAACCGCGTCCCCCGGCGGAACCGGTCGTGTAGGGTCGCTGCGGCAGGACCCGCCGCCCGGGATCCGGGAGGCAGAGAGGGAAACGCTCAGCGTCGGCCGGAGACGGCCTTCACCCAGTCCTGGTGCTCAAGGTACCACCGGACGGTTTCCCGGAGGCCAGACTCGAAGCTGTGCGCGGGAGACCACCCAAGGGTCGAGGTGATCTTGGAGGCATCGATCGCATAACGGCGATCATGCCCGGGCCGGTCCTTCACGAAGGTGATCAGCCGTCGCGACCCCCCGCCAAGCTCCGGCCGAAACTCATCCACCAGGTCGCACATCCGCTCAACGATCCGAAGGTTGGGCCACTCGTTGTTTCCGCCGATGCAGTAGGTCTCGCCATCCACCCCCCGGCGGAGCACCTCCCAGAGGGCATCGACGTGGTCCGTGACGAAGAGCCAGTCCCGGACGTTCATCCCGTCGCCGTAGACAGGGATGGGCCTCCGGGCCAGGAGGCTCTGGATGACGACGGGGATGAGCTTTTCGGGGAATTGATAGGGCCCGTAATTGTTCGAGCAGTTGGTGATCACCACCGGCAACCCGTAGGTGTGGTGGTAGGCGCGCACGAGGAGATCGCTCGAGGCCTTGCTCGCCGAGTAGGGGGAGTTGGGGGCATAGGGGGTGAGCTCCGTGAAGTGGCCCGTCGGACCGAGGCTGCCAAACACCTCGTCGGTCGAAACGTGATGGAATCGTCGCCCCCCGGGCTGCCCCGCCCAGGCATCGCGACAGGCCTCGAGAAGGTGGAAGGTGCCAACAATGTTCGTGTGGATGAAGTCGCCAGGCCCGGTGATCGACCGGTCGACGTGCGACTCGGCCGCGAGATGGAGGACGTGGGTGATGGAGTGGGCCCGGACGACGTCCACCACGGCCTGTTTGTCGCGGAGGTCGACCTTCTCAAAGGCGTAGCGGGGGTCGCCCGCCACGTCGGCCAGGTTCTCGGAGTGCCCGGCGTAGGTGAGGCAGTCGAGGTTGACGAGGCGGGAGATCGCGGGCTGCGGCAGGAGACGCCGGATGAGGTTGGATCCGATGAACCCGGCGCCACCTGTGACAAGTAGGTTCATGCCGTTGAGAGGGGGTGAAGGAGGAGTGGATTCATTCAGTGGGGCAAGGGCGGCTCACCCCGCCGAAGGGGTGGCGGGGGGCTCGGGACGCCAGGTCCGAAGCGACTCCTCAAGGGCCTCCTCGACCGGACGGATCCGGACCCCGGTCGAGAGCAGCCGGGAGACATCCATGAGACAGTTGGAGCGCGGCGTGCGGGCCGCCAGCCGGTAAAACTCGGCGTCGTTCTCCCAGAACTCGAACCGGCGCCCGGGCCGGAGCACGCGCTCGATCGCCTGGACCACCTGTCGCGTGGTGACGTAGCCCGGGTTGGTGACGTTGTAGATGGCGAAGGGAGCCCGGCGCTCCCAGAGGTCGAGGCAGGCACGGACGAAGTCCCGGCGATGGGAGATCGAGTTGGCGTTGTCGTAGACCCGGGGGTAGCGCTGGATCTTGCTGAGGTAGTTGCGGGGTCCGTCGACCTCGTCGAACGGGATCCGGAGCCGCCAGACGTACGCCGCTCCGGTGGCGGCGACCCCCTCCTCGCCGAGCGCCTTGGACCCGCTGTAGAAGCTGCAGGGGGGAGAGCGGAAACTGAAGTTCGGGGAATCCTCCTCGGTGAAACCGAGCAGGTCCGGAGACCGGGTTTCGACCAGGGGGCGGACGGCCGCGGCGGTCAGGTCGGGAATCGCCACGACCCCCGTCCCGGAACGAAGCTTGGCGCCGTTGTAAATGCACCCCGAGGAGACGTGCCCCCAGGGGAGACCGACTGCGGCGCAGGCATGGGCGATGGTCTGGGGGAGAAGGGTGTTGCCGGCGAGGGTCTCGGCGCGGTGCGTCTCGCAGGCGTCGACGTTCGGCTTTCCGGTGTACCCCGCCGCGTTGATGAGGAAGCTCGGGCGGGCCTCCCTCAGGAGGCCGAGCAGCGCGTCGAAACGCGTATAGTCAACCTCGGCCCGGGAGACCGGACGGTGGGCCACCCCGCGGGAGGCGAGCTCGGCCGCGAAGGCGCTTCCAATGTAACCCGTGGCTCCGAGAAGCAGGATCATGTCCGGGGGAGGGGCTGCTCAGGCCGGGCGGCGGGCCTCGCCGGCAACGGCGGTGAGGTAGTCACGGTACTCGCACTTGGGGAGGCGTCCGATGAGCTCCTCGAATGCAGCCAGGCTGAGAAAGCCACGCCGAAAGGCGGCCTCCTCGGGGCAGCCGATCTTGACCCCCGTGCGCCGCTCGACCGTCTGGACGTAGGCGGAGGCATCGTGGAGGCTGCTGCTCGTGCCGGCATCCAGCCAGGCGAACCCGCGGCTCAGGCGGCAAACCCGCAACGCGCCGCGCCGGAGGTACTCCACATTGACATCGGTGATCTCAAGCTCCCCGCGGGCCGAGGGCTTCAACGCCCGGGCAATCGCCACCACCTCGTTGTCGTAGAGGTAAAGACCTGGAACCGCATGGCTGCTGCGGGGCTGGCGCGGCTTCTCCTCGATGGAAATCGCCTTTCCCGAGGCGTCGAACTCCACCACCCCGTAGCGCTCGGGGTCGTTGACCCGATACCCGAAAATCGTCGCCCCGGACTTAAAGTCGGCAAAAACCCCCGGGAAAACGTCGGCGCCCGAAAAGATGTTGTCCCCCAAGATCAGAGCCACGGGGTCCCTCCCGATGAAGGACTCGGCGATCAGGAAAGCCTGGGCAATCCCGTCCGGGCGGGGCTGCTCCCGGTACTCGATGGAAAGCCCCCACGCACTCCCATCCCCGAAAAGCTGGCGGAACCGGGGAAGATCCTGAGGGGTGGAAATGAGGCAAAACTCCCGCACCCCGCTCTCGATGAGCGTGGTCAGGGGATAATAGACCATCGGCTTGTCGTAGACCGGTTGGAGCTGCTTGCTTGCAACCAGGCTCAAGGGATAGAGGCGGGACCCGGCCCCTCCGGCCAAAATGATGCCTTTCACGGGGATAGAGAGTAGGTCAGAACCTCGCCCGTTGGGAAGCACCGGAATCAACCCCCGGCGGCACGGCCCGCGATGGGGCTTCAGCCATTGCCAGCCCGAAAGCCGCCAGGCACCCCGGATCCAATGCCACGGGCACCCCCCCTACGCGGGGCAACCGACCCCGGGATCTAGGATCCGGAATTGCCGATCGCCTCGACGGGGCACCCTTCCATGGCCTCCTTGCACTGCCCTTCCTCCTCGGGGCTCTCGGGCTGCTTGTAGACGTAGGAGTAGCCGCCGTCATCATTGCGGGTGAAATTGCTGGGCGCCGTCTCGCGGCAGAGATCGCAGTCAATGCATTGATTGTCCACGAAGTATTTCCCACCCTTGTTCTCCGGATAGCGATTTGCGATATCAGCCATAAAATTCTGTGTTGAGCAGCGAAGCAAGTTCTTGCCAGAGAGGGTGGAAAGTCAACCGAAAACCTCGTTGAAATCATCGCGGCACCCCCGACCCCGGGCCCGCGCAGGCCAATCCGCCGTGGGGCGGAATCGCCTCAAGCGCATCGAGCGCTTGACGGTCGCCCCGTCGACCTCTAACTTTCGGCCTCTCTGAACGGTGGCTGTAGCTCAGTTGGTTAGAGCCCCAGATTGTGGATCTGGATGTCGCGGGTTCAAGTCCCGTCAGTCACCCCAACTTCCCCCCCCGTCCCCCCTTCGGGACGGGTCTTTTGATCGACACGCAAAACCCTTCTAGTAAGTAACTTACACAAACCCACCGTCACCCCCTGGTTTCCGCACAAGGGATACCGGGGGGGTGGGTCTGGGAACCTCCACGGGGGGGTACCGTAGTCTTGCGGCC
>DMJJ01000494.1:5672-6438 GCA_003452185.1 Verrucomicrobiales bacterium
CGCTCCTGCACGAGGGTTCGTCATGCGGATGCGAATGCTCCTACTGATGTTCGGACTCCTGGCCATGGCGGGCCGGAGTCATGGGCACGATGAGTTCACGACCCCCCGCGCAGGGGCGACCAACCGGGTGTTGGTTGATTTCGCTCACCCCCTTCGGGACTACGCGTGTCGGCGCATTGCCGGGTGGTCAGTCCTCACCGAGGAGGAGATGCATGTGAAGGATCCGGAGCTGACCCGCAAGGCCCTGGCCCGGATCGAGGCGAAGCTGAACGAGGTTCATCGCCTGCTCCCGACCCACACGCTGGCCCGGCTGCAGAAGGTCCCGATTTTCCTGCTCTACGGCGAGGAAGCCTCCCACGGCGGCAAGGCGGATGGCGCCCAGTACTTCCCTCCCCTGGCTCCCGACCAGACCCGGACCTTGGATCCGCGGATGGGGGGGGCGGTGGTGATCTATTCGGCGAAGCATTTCTCGGAGATGACCGACTTTGGCGCCTTGAAGGTGCTGGTGCATGAGCTGAGCCACGCGTGGCACCTGACCCAGTGGAGCCACAACAAGCCCGAGATCAACTCGGCCTATCAGGCGGCGATGGTCCGGGGGCTCTACCACAACGTTCGGACCTCGAACGGAAAGAGCCTCCCCGAGGCCTACGCCGCGGCCAACCAGCTTGAGTACTTCGCCGAGCTCTCCTGCATCTGGTTTTGCGGAAACGACTACTTCCCCTTCGACGGCGGGGACCTGCGCCTCTACGACGTCGGCGGCTACCGC
>DMJJ01000412.1:0-2238 GCA_003452185.1 Verrucomicrobiales bacterium
CGCGATCGATCGAGGAAAAAGTTCTCCGCCACCACCTCCTCCGCAAGGCGGGGATCCCAGGTCCGGATCATCTCGCCCACCTGGCGTGCCCGGGTCGCAAGGATGGCCGAGGCCACGAGCCCCCGCGGCTGCAGATGCCCGTGCTCAAGAAGCCGGTTCATCGCATCGACGCATCCCCGCCGGGCCGGGGCGTAGGTCCGGTTCGCGAAGGCGATGACCGCCACGTCGTGGTCGGGGAGAAACCGGAAATGACTCCCATAGCCCGGCAGCCCTCCGGTGTGCCCAATGGAAACCACCTTGCGCCCGTCGATCGACCACCCAAGCCCGTACCCGTAGAACGACACCCCGGGGTTGGGCGTCGTGCCGTCGAGCAGCGTCCCCTGCATCGGCGGCCCCGAGAGCACAAAGGGGCGATGGAGCTCCCGGACCGTGGCCCGCCGGACCGGCCCCGTGTCGGCATCCACCCGCGCAGGCCAGGCCCCCAGGTGGAAGGCGGTATACTTGGCGAAATCCTCCAGCGTGGTGATCAGCCCACCGCACGCCGCCCCTTCACCATCGTGCAGAACGGGCTCCCGGGTCCAGGTGTCGTGCTCCCATCGATACCCCAGCGCGAATCGCCCCGCCGGGACCCGGGAAAACTCCCAGACCGTGTTCGTCATCCCGAGGGGAAGAAGGATCCGCCGTGTGATGTACTCCTGGAAAGGGATCCCCGAGGCCTTCCGGATGACCTGCCCCAGGAGGACAAACCCCAGATTGCTGTATTCATACTCCTGGCCCGGGGGATTGGAGAAGGAGAGCCCCCCCTCCACAAACCGCTGCAACGCCTCCCGGGTGATCGCCATCTGCCGATCCCCCCACGGATTGTCCTCCGGGAGCCCGGAGGTCATGGTCATCAGATTGCGAATCGTGATCGGGGGGGCGTCGGCGAGCGGCGCCCGGACCCGCCGCAACTCGCGAAGGTGACGGGCCACGGGGTCGTCGAGCGAGAGCCTCCCCTCGTCCCGGAGGCGAAGGATCGCCAGGGTGACGAAACTTTTGGTCATGGAGGCGATCCGGAAGGCGGTCTGCGGCGTCGCCTCGATCCGTTGCTCCAGATTTGCAAACCCAAGGCCGCGTGCGTGGATGAGGCGGCCCTCCATCACAACGCCGTAGACCAGCCCCGGAAGGTGTTCCTTGCGGGCGAGGTCGGCAAAGACCGTATCGATTTCCGGCAGGACGGCCTCCGCCCCCTTCCGTCGGTCCGGGTCGGCGAAGGCCGGCTGGGCGAACGCCGGTGCCTCGGCGGCGCGCGCCCGGGGGGCGGCAACCAGGAGCAGCAGCAGCAGCAGGAGGGTCGTCCGGGAGAGATTCAGGCGAAGCGGGTTCATGAAGGGTTGGGGCTCAAGGGGGCGAGGGCGCGAGACCAGGCCGGGCCCCGTCACCCCCCGCCGTGCCGGAACCCTGCGGGAATCCCTCCCGACAATCCATACTTTCCATCTTCCCTCGCCGGCCGTAGCGTCCCGGCGGCATGAGCACTCCACAGGATTTCAAGTTCTACTGTTCGCACTGTGACCAACCGCTCAAGTGCGATCCCCGCTACGGTGGGCGCCAGATCCAGTGCCCCTCCTGCCAGCACCTGATACGGATTCCGAATCCCCCCCCCGGCAGCGGGTTCACCCACATCGAGCCCGAGTCGGGACGCACCTGGGACACCCATCTCCCCAAGGGAAACCAGTCCTGATCCCCCGCATCCCGGGGGAGGGAGGCCTCTCCCCTCACCCCGACGGCGCAGGCTTCCGCCGGCGCCCTCCGGGCGGAGCCCCGCTCGGGATATCATCATTGCATCACGGCGGCCCACGCGTTATCCACTCCCCGTGCGCCTCCCCCAGCTGATCCTGATGAATGCCTCGATCCTCATCGCGGGTACCTCCGCCCCGGGAGCCGAGCCGCTCCGGACCCTCCACTCCCAACCGAGCTACGTCATCGCCACCCCGCAGGTGGAGCTCGCCGTCACCCGGCTCGGGGGCCAGATGGCACCGGTCACTTTCCTCCGCGACACCCCTCACCCGGTACAGCCCTATCACATCAGCCCGTGGCAGGAGGAGAAGCCCTCCAGGATGCCGGCCCCGGTGCTGGTCCCGCTGCGCGGGGACTTCTTCTGCCTCCCGTTTGGCGGAAACACCCACGCCGTGGGGGGGGAGAAACATCCCCCGCACGGCGAGATCGTGGGGGAGCGCTGGGACTACGCCGGCACCCGGA
>DMJJ01000412.1:2605-7901 GCA_003452185.1 Verrucomicrobiales bacterium
CAGAACGTCGTTTACTCCCGGAACCGGATCGAGGGCTTCGCCGGACGGGTCCCGCTCGGGCACCACGCCACCCTGGCGATGCCGGAGAAGGAGGGGGCGGTGCGCATCGCCACGAGCCCGATCCGTTTTGGGATGACCTGCCCCGGGCTCTTCAGCGACCCCCGGCAGGGAGAGTACCAGGCACTGCTCCCCGGGGAGCGCTGGACCGACCTCAGCAAGGTTCCCGCCGCCTGGAAGGGAGCCCCCGACGCCGATCTCACCTCCCTGCCGGGCCGCCAGGGGTACGCCGACCTGGTCCAGGTCGTGAACCAAGCCCCGGCGAATGGCGCGACCCCGGCCTGGACGGCCGCCACCTTCGTCGATGCCGGCTACATCTGGTTCTCGCTGAAAGATCCCTCTGTTCTCAACAGCACGGTCTTCTGGATGGAGAACCACGGACGGCATGGCCATCCCTGGAACGGGCGGAACAACTGCCTCGGGCTTGAGGACGTGACCGCGTTTTTCGCGGATGGCCTCGGAGCCTCCACCCGGGAGAACACCCTCACCCGGGAGGGGGTGCCGACGACGGTCGAGTTGACCGCGGGGCAGCCGACCTCCGTGAACTACATCCAGGGGGTCGTCCGCGTTCCAGCCGGTTTCGGCCAGGTACGCACCCTCGAGTTCACCCCGGGCCAGGTAACGTTTCTTTCCACCGGCGGCCAGCGGGTCACGGCCTCCGTCCGCCATGAATTCCTCAAGACCGGGAAGCTTTGACCTGCCCCCCGGACTCGCACCTCACAATACTACACCCCAGATGAAAGCCCCCACCCTCGCCCTTGTCGCCTGCACCCTCGCGCTCCTCGCCGGATGCGGGAAGACCACCCCACCCTCGACCACCCCCACGGGAACCGCGGCCCCCGCCCCCAAGGCACGAGGAATGATCGGGGTGTCGCTCCTGACCCTCGACAACCCCTTCTTCAAGGTGATTGGCGACAACATCACGGCCGAGGGAGCCAAGCGCGGCTACGACACCATCGTCGTGAGCGGCGACAAGGACGTGGCCAAGCAGGGAAACCAGATCAAGGACTTCATCGTCAAGAAGGTGAGCGCCATCGTCCTGAGCCCCTGTGATTCCAAGTCCATCATCCCGGTGATCCAGGAGGCGAACGCCGCCGGCATCCCGGTCTTCACCGTCGACATCCCTTGCAACGAGCCGGGGGTCAAGATCGCCACCCAGATCGCCACCGACAACTACGGCGGGGGGAAGGAGGCCGGACGGGCGATGATCGAGGCGCTTGGGGAGGCGGGAGGCAAGATCGCGGTGCTCCACTTCAAGCAGGCCGAATCATGCCTGCTCAGGGTGAAAGGCTTCCGGGAGGTCATCGATGCCTACAACGCCGGGGGCAAGGGGAAGATCGACATCGTCACCGAACTGGAAAGCGGCGGGGCAAAGGACATGGGCTACAAGGCCGCCGAGGATGCGCTCCAGGCCCACCCCGACCTGCGCGGCATCTTCGCGATCAATGACCCCGCGGCCCTCGGGGCCCGGGCCGCGCTGGAGAAGGGGGGAAAAACAGGAGTGCTGATCGTCGGCTTCGACGGGCAACCGGAGGGAAAGCAGGCGATCAAGGATGGGAAGATCTACGCCGATCCGATCCAGTTCCCGGACCGCATGGGCGTCCAGATGGTCGACGCGATCGTCCGCCATTCCAAGGGGGAAACCCTCCCCCCGCAAATCCTCATCCCCACGAGCCTCTACCGGAAGGCCGACGGACAAAAGGATTCCGAGCTGAAATAACGCCCGCCACCCCCCCCCTACATCGACTCTCCATGAGCACGCCCGGCCCCTTTCTCCACCAACTCGTCGGTTCCATGTCCCAGGGGGCGGCCGGCAACCCCACCGTCGCCATGATCGAGGCGGCGTTCGCCCACCATGGGCTGCACTGGCGATACGTGAACATGGAGGTCTCCCCGGCGGACCTCGGCACGGCGGTTCGCGGGGCCAAGGCGATGGGTTTTCGCGGCTTCAACTGCAGCCTCCCGCACAAGGTCACCGTGATCCCGCATCTGGATGGCCTCGGGGAATCGGCCTCGGTCATGGGGGCGGTGAACTGCGTCGTCCGCCGGGGGGAGGATCTCATCGGTGAGAACACCGACGGCAAGGGGTTCCTGAAGTCACTTGAGGCGATAATCGATCCGAGGGGAAAGTCGGTCGTTCTTTTTGGCGCAGGTGGGGCGGCGCGCGCCATCGCCGTGGAACTCGGCCTGGCAGGGACGAGGCGGATGACCATCGTCAACCGGTCGGAAGCGAGAGGGGCCGAACTCGTCAGCCTCTTGCGCGACAAGCTCAAGCTCGACGCCACCCTGGTCCACTGGCGTGGGGATTTCTCCATCCCCGCCGGCACGGACATCGTGATCAACGGCACCTCCATCGGCCTCTATGCCCCGGAGGCCCGCCTCGCCCTGGACCTGGATTCCCTCAAGCCCGGAATGGTGGTCGCCGACGTGGTCTTCAGCCCGGTTCGCACGCGACTCCTCGAGGATGCCGCCGCCCGCGGCTGCCGCTCCCTCGACGGACTCGGCATGCTCGTGAACCAGGGGGTTGTGGGCGTCCAATACTGGACCGGCATCAACCCTGATCCTGCCGTCATGCGCCGGGCGCTCGAGGCCGCCATGGGGGTATGAGCGGGGAGGCGCCACTCCTCTCGATGCGGGGAATCGTGAAAGCGTTTCCCGGCGTCCAGGCCCTGCGTGGTGTCGACCTCACTCTGCACCCGGGGGAGGTCCTTGCCCTGCTCGGGGAGAACGGTGCCGGCAAGAGCACGCTGATGAAGGTGCTGGGAGGGGCGCACCCGGCGGACGCCGGCACGATCGCGGTCGCAGGACGGGAGGCCCCGTTCCGCTCGCCGACCGATTCCCGGGCCGCCGGGGTCGCCGTGATCTATCAGGAGTTCAACCTCGTCCCGGGGCTCACCGCGGTGGAAAACATCTTCCTGGGCCACGAGGAGACCCGGTCAGGATTCGTCCGCCACCGCCGCGAGCGGGAGCGCGCCGCCGCCTTGTTCCAGCGGCTCGGGGTCTCGATCGACCTCGACCTCCCCTGCCGCCGCCTCACCACCGCCCAGCAGCAACTGGTAGAGATCGCCAAGGCGATCGCGTTCGAGGCCCGCATCATCGTCATGGACGAGCCGACCGCGGCGTTGACGTCCCATGAGGTGGAGCGGCTCTTCGAGATCATCCGCGACCTGAAGAGCCACGGGATCGGGATCATCTACATCTCCCACCGCCTCGACGAGGTGTTCGCCATCACGGACCGGGTGACGGTTCTGCGGGATGGCAGGAACGTGGGGGAGCGGCCCACCCGGGAGATCACCCGGGACGAGATGATCGAGCTCATGGTCGGCCGCGAGCTCAAGGATGAGTTTCCCGCCCGGACCCCGGAGCCCGGGGACGTGCGCCTGGAGGTCTCGCACCTCTCCCGCGGACGGGCGGTGCGCGATGTCTCCTTCTCGGTGCGTCGCGGGGAGATCCTCGCCCTGACGGGGCTCGTCGGCGCCGGAAGGACGGAAACCGTCCGGCTGATCTTCGGGGCCGATCCCCGGGATTCCGGCGAGATCCGGATCGACGGCCAGCCCGTCCATCTCCGCTCCCCACGCGACGCCATCGCCGCCGGCATCGCGCTGCTCACCGAGGATCGCAAGCTCCAGGGACTCGTCCTCGGCCACCCGATCCGCGAGAACTTTGGGCTCCCGAACCTCCAGTGGCTCTCCACGGGCGGCTTCGTCCGGCTCCGGCAGGAACGGGACCACCTTGCACGCTACGTGGAACAGCTCAGGATCAAGGTCCCAAGCCAGGAGCAGCGGGCGGGGAACCTCTCCGGCGGCAACCAGCAGAAGGTCGTCCTCGCCAAATGGCTCGCCCGAAACTGCGACGTCCTCCTGTTCGACGAACCGACGCGGGGCATCGACGTGGGGGCCAAGTACGAGATTTATCTCCTGATGAACGAGCTGGCCGCCGCCGGCAAGGCCATCGTCATGATCAGCTCCGAGCTTCCGGAGGTGCTCGGGATGGCCGACCGCATCCTGGTCATGCACGACGGCCGGGTGACGGGGGAGCTCCCTGACGCGCGCCACGCGACCCAGGAGCAGATCATGCAACTGGCCGTCGCCCCCTAGCCCATGAAGAAGACCCTCACACGCCTGATCGCCGACTACGGCATGATCCTGGTCCTGCTGCTGCTCTGCGCCTTTTTCAGCGTGGTCACCTACAGCGAGCAGCCCCCCACGGGGGAGAGCGCCGCGGGGCAGATCAGCTCCGCCGTGCGGCGGGAGCTCGGCACGGCCCCCAGGGTGCTGATCGCCGCCAGCGCTCAGCCCGACGATGCCGCCTTCGCCTCAAGGCTTCAACACGACCTCGCCGCCTCGGGGGCCCGCGTGGTCGGCACCATCCAGGGGGAGCCACGGGACGCCCGCGAAACCCTCCAGAAACTCAATGCCTCGGGTGACCGGCTTGACGCCATCGCCTGCACCCAGGTGACGGGTGCCTGGCTGGTCTTCTCCGACCTGAAGACGGATTTCCCCGCCCTCGGCGAACCCCGGCTTCTGGTTCCGAAACCCTACCGATGGCCCAATTTCCTCAAGTCGGCCAACCTGCTGAACATCGCCAACCAGATCGCCGTCATCGCCATCGTGGCCATCGGGATGACGATGGTCATCATCACGGGAGGGATCGACCTCTCCGTCGGGAGCCTCCTCGCCCTCTCCGCCGTGCTCACCTCGGGGTTCATCCGCGATTTCGAGGGGGGCACGGATGCCTCGACCGGGGGCATGCTCCTGGCCTCCCTCGCGGCGATCCTCCTCTGCGGCGTGGTCGGCGCCTTCTCGGGGGGGATGATCACCCGGTTCGGCATCCCGCCCTTCATCGTCACCCTCGCCATGATGCTCGTTGGGAGTGGATTGGCCTACATCCTCGCCAAGGGGCAGTCGATCTACCAGATCCCGGACTCCTTCGTCTGGCTCGGGCGCGGGGCCGACCTGATGAGCCTGCCAAACGCGGTCGTCCTGATGCTGGTCCTCTACGGGCTCGCGCACATCCTCATGTCGCGGATGAAGCTCGGACGCTACCTCTACGCGGTCGGGGGCAATGCCGAGGCCGCACGGCTCTCCGGGGTGCCGGTCAGGCAGGTGCTGATGTTCGCCTACATCGCGAGCGCGCTGCTGGCAGGCCTCGGGGGGGTGATCATGGCATCGCAGCTCAAGAGCGGGTCCGCCACCTACGGCAACATGTACGAGCTCTACGTGATCGCCGCCGTGGTGGT
>DMJJ01000416.1 GCA_003452185.1 Verrucomicrobiales bacterium
GAGTAGTACCGGTAGCCATAGTAGTAGTGGCCGTGGACGGGGTCGGAGGGTTTGGTTGAGAACCGGTAGCGGTTTTGGGCCGCATAGGGCCCCGCCGCGAGCATCGGCTCCCCAAACGGCCCGTAGTCGTACCGCGCCGCCACCGATCGGTCCGAGGCCTTGATGACCGCCTTCACGTTCCCGTTCCCATCGTACACAGGGAAGTATCCCTCGCTCCCGACCTCGCGGATCAGCACAAGCCCGCCAACGCCCCCGGCACCGTCCTGACTTCCGGATAGGTCACGCCCCCATCCGTACGCCCTCACCACATGCCGCCCCGAGTCGAGCTCCGCCACCACCCTCCAGCCATCGTAGACATAGAGTGTGGTGACTCCCGGGTCGTACGCGCCGGCCGCCGTGTTCCACGCCGACTCGGTCCTCGATACGCGTCGTCCCGCATGGTCGTAGCCGTAGGCCACCTTCCTCTTTCCGGCCGCGGGATCCAGGGTGGCGACGCTCTCCATCGCGATCAGCTGCCCGCGCGCGTCCCACGTGTAGTTCCAGACCCCGTCGCTCACGAGCGTCCCATCCTCCGAGTGCGCGAACGTCTGGGTTGCGGGGGGAAGATACTGGCGAGGTTCGGATACAGTGGCGACGTTCGCCCCCAGGGTAGCCGTAGAGGAGACATCCCGCACACGGGCCCCCGCGGAGGTATCCACCGGGACGTCCACACGATAATACTCCCCTTTGCGGTAGGGGACGGCGATCGAACTCCCCGCCTGTCCAGGTGGCGTCAGGGTGACACTCACCGCCGCGTTCGCCGTGGCCACCCCAGTCACGTCTACCCCCACGGTGCCGGTTCGGGCCGCGTACTGGTTGAGTTCGTTCGGCGAATAGGTCTCCGTCCGGAGCCCACCCCCACTGGCATCGCCACCCCGTGCCGCCCAGGTGCGGTTTCCCTGGTTGTCGTACGCGTACGCGTATTGGCCGCCCGCCACAGGCGTGAAGTCACTCCAATACTTCACTCCGGATGTGACCTCGTCCCGGTTGTTATACCCGTAGATCCACTGCCCGCCGTCGGTCTGAACGACCCCCGTGACCCGGTCCAGGGTGTCATACCGAAGCTCGCAAGCGTCCCGCACCACGGCGGCGACGGTGGTCTGCGTCTTGGCGAGCCGGTATCCGTAGCTCCAAGTCTTCGTAGTATGGATGTCGGTGTTCGCGGCAACGCTGTCGGAAACCACCTCCTGCACCAGGTCGCAGGAGGCCTGAAACACATACTGCACCCGGTGAAGGGGGGTGGGAGCCCCTTCCAGATAGGTGACCCCCTGGAAACGCCCGTACGGATCATACTGAAGGGATGTGGTGACGCTTGTGGGGGAACCTTGCAGGCCGGAAACGCCAACCGAGTCGAGCCGGCGGTAGGTGGCGTCGAACGAGTGGATCAGCGCCACCCCCTGAAACAGATCGGATGTAACGAAAGTCTCCGTGAGCGTGCGCCCTGCCTCATCGTAGGTCAAAGCCCGCGAGCCGGCCCCATCCACGATGGTTCTGGGCAGGCCCCGCCGGTCGTGGTTGGAGCGGGTCACGGCCGTGGTCCCATCGGAGTAGGTCTGCCCGGTGTCATCCCCCCAGGAGTTGTAGCCGTGGGTGACAGTGAGGGTGGTGGTCGGGTTCCGGGTCCAGCTCTGCGTGCGTGGCGTGCCGTCGTCGTGGTAGGTGTAGGTGACCTGCTTCCCTTTCGCATCGGTCTTCGACAGGAGCACTCCCGATGCCGGGTCGTAGGACCACGTGGTGGTGTCCCCAGCAGGAGGGGAGGCCGGCCATACCGTCCCCTCCCAGGCTGTGCCGCCCCTGTAGGTGACGAGGCCCGTCATCTCGCCCAACGTGTTGTAGACCCGCTGCTCGGGGTAAACGGCGGATCCCCACCGATATTGGAGCTCCCCCCGCGGGGTGTAGCCCTGTGCAACGAAGGTCCCGTCGGACCGTGTGGTCCTGCTCAACTCCCCGGCCAGGGCGCCCGGGGATGTGTCCGTTGCGGAATAATAGCTCAGCGTTTGCGCTGTTCCATTCAGAGCCGTCACGGACACGGGCTGTCCCGCGTTGATCATACCTGAGGTGGTGCCGTACACAGTCAACTCGGCGACCCCGAGCGCAGTGGTGTGAGAGGTCTGACGTCCCAGCCCATCGTAGGCATAGACGTCGTTCGCCGTCGTTGTCGGCCCATGCTCGCGCACCAGCAAGCCATTGACGGAGACTGAGACTACATCGATGGATGAGTCCGGCACATCCGTCACCGTCGTCGCCCGCTTGCCGGAAAGCAGGATCGATGTCGTGGTGGTCGTCGCCTGGCCGAGGGCGTCCGTGGTGATGACTTGTGAAAGGACCGTCGGATCCGAGAAGCCGCTCAACCTCTGCTTTTGAGTTCCCAGCGAAGTGGGAGCTGCGGACGAGTCGGCCAGATAGCCGAGGGTGTCCTTGTGCAGGAACACGGCATTGGCTGGGTCCACCTCGTAGTACTCCTTGGTATCGGTCACGCGATCGAGAGAAGCGGGGTTGAGCCCGGAGAAGTTGGAGGTGTCATTCGCCGGCTGCCCTGCCCTCAGGGGCTTCCCCATGTTGGAGTACTCATAGTAGGTCGTGGGGAACCGAACGGGGGTGGCTCCCCCACTGTCGTGAGCCGTGGGGACATCCTTCACCAGGTGGAACGCGCTGTCATAGTTGAGGAATTCCTGCTGGAGATTGCCGTTGGGGCCCGGCCTCTCACGGCGAGACGGCTGGCCGACCATGTCCGAGTAGGTCCGCTCAAACCGGCCTGAGCTGCTCGTTCCCAGGGTTTTCGTCACAACCGAAGCGCCGTAGTTGCCCACGGGTGTAACCGGATAGTCCGAAGCGACCTCCGTGGAGTAGGTGTAGAACTCTGGGATGACGGCATTCCCCTCAATGCTCTTCGGACGGCGATCCGTGTACCGTTTGATGGTCTTCTGCCGGGGGACCGTGGTGGGGGGAGAACCTGGGAGCACCCCGGCGTTGCCGGGGAGCGTGATGGTGGTAGTTTGCCCCCCCATCGTGTAGTCGTACCCGGTGGTCAGCCCCCGGGCATCCGTCTGCGACTTGATTCTCCCCGCCTTGTCATACACCGCGCTCGAGACGAGGGTCAGCCCTCCTCCCGAGAGGGTTTCAGATAGAGCCATCCCGTTCGCGTCCCGGACAACGGTCTGGACAATGTCGGCCTGCGATGCAAACCCACCCGAGGCAGCAACGCCCAGCTTGGTCGTCGTGCTGACGCGCTTAAGGGCGTCGTATTGGTACTGGGTGACAACCCCGTTGGCGTCCGTCTCGCTCAGTTTGAGGTCTCCGGGCTGTGCGGCAGCGCCCTTCCAGTCCGCCGCATAGATCTGGCGCGCACCGTTATTGACGCCGTCGTAACGGGTCACCAGGGTCACGTGGCCAAGAACGTCATGCTGGTAGAGATTCTTCTCCACGAGCACGAAATTCGAGTCGTCGGCGGTAGTTGACGCGCCGTCCCACTTGTAGACATAGAACTCATCCTGGACGAGCCACCCGCGGACATCCCGGATGAGAACCTTCTTGGTGGACTGGCCAGGAACACAATAGAAGACCATTCCGGCATCAGGAAGGGGGTAATCCGGAGGCACTGAAAAGGCCTGGCCGGTGCTTGGATCGTCAAACTCCATCGCGGGGGGGAGCTTCATGCGCACGGTGCTGCCGCGCATCTCGGAGACTCGCCAGTAGAGCCCCGCGGCGCTGGGGGTGAAGGTCCCCGGAGTTCCGGCGGAGAGATCCCCGGTATCGTACGCAAACTGCGTGGCGGTGCGGTCTGGGTTGAGTTGGAAGCGATACTGCAAGCGGAGGAAGCTCTGATTAAACTGGGCATTGTCGGGATTGAAGAAATAGCCGACTGACTCCCCCGATGTGTGTCCCCCATTGGCGCCGCCTGATTCAGAGTTGAAGAGATAGTTCCAAGAACCGGCGCGCAGCGGCTGTGCCAGGTTCGCCTGGGCATACTCCACACCGGTCCCCCCCTGGAGCGACGCCACATTGGAAGGAATGCCCTTCAACGCATAGGTGACCTGCTGCCTGCGGGTGGTCTCCGGCACCGAGGGATCGTAGTCAGCCCAGGGGCTGACGATCGTCTGAACGCCGGTCTCGATATCGGAGTCGGTCTCGCCCGTGTAGGTATAGTCTTGGAAGTATCCGTCATTCCATCCCACTCGCGTCACACGGCCGTAGCCGGGCTGTCCAGCTGTCTGTCCGAAGTTCCACGTCTCCTCCAAAGTTTGAGCTGCGTCATCCGGGTTCTCCACAAGGCCTGTGATCTCCCAGCCCCACGGAAACTGCTTGAGCGTCTGGACAGCTTTGTAGGCCACCGTGTCATTGCCATCTTGCAGAGTGATGGTTTCAGTTCGCACCCCGACGGTGGGGTCAACAGAAACGGCACGAACCTGCGTGCGCTTCTGTGCCCCCGTTGTGCCCGAGATGAGCTGCCAGGTGCCGGTGGTGGTTGTCCCTGGATCATATCGAAGTTCGCTGGTAGCGCCCACCCCGTTCCGGGTCTCGTTGATCAGCATCCGTTGCTGCGATCCTGTGCCAACGGCCTTTTGAACCACATATGTAACGATCGGTGCCGCCCCCGCATTGACGACGTAGGGGGCCCCCTGAGCTGCAGGAGGCGTGTAGCTCCCCGGCAGGTAGAAACGGAGGTCGAACTTGTCGGTTCCCGGCACGATGTCGACGAGCCCCTGCGGTGTGCCGATTTGCGCAAGCTCCTGCGTCATTGCGTCGCGCAACGCGATGACATCCGCAGCGGCGCTTTCCTGGACCTCTACCTCCAAGATCGAACGGGAGAACGCGGCAGCACTCAGGGCATTGCCCCGCATGTGGATCAGTCCCGCCATCCCTCCGTAGCGGCCCATGCCCAGGCTGACCTTCCAATAGTAGGAAGTCACAGCCGGGTCGGGAGACCTTCCAGGCGAAAGGTCCGGGTAGTACGCATCGCCAAAGTAGTCGGAGGCGGCGTTGTTCCCCATCGGCGAAAGCGTCCGCTGCAGAGTCATCGAAGCCATGCCGGCGCTCCGGCCGCGGGCCCCTTGGGGCCCGCGGGCGATGTCATCGCCAGCCCAAGAGCCGCTGCTGGAGCTTCCCGCGGAGGTCGGCAACAACGGGCCGGGTGGGGGGTGCTGGGTTCCACGGTTCTTCAACCGCAACTCGACGGTGAAGGTCCTGGGAGTGTCCAGCGCCGCGCACTGGCTTCGCGACCAAAACAGCGCTCGATCATCTTGGTCAACTCCATCGATGATCACCCCGTACTTGGAGACCGGATTCACGTCGCTCGGGCGCTGACGGTGCGGGGTTGTCCCTCCGCCGTCCAGCGGAGCGAACCTCGCCTCGATGGACGAAAGGATGCCAGGGGGCAGCGTCTTAAGGCTCAGGACGTAGCGCTTGTTGGGCTTGAGGGTGACGATCCCGGCGGCCACCCGGACCTCCGTCCCGCAATCGAAGAGTCCCGGCGCCTGGGCGGATTCCCAGATCTGCCCTGCAAACTCCGTGCGGGCAGCGCCTGTCCCGCAAATCGCCACGCGCATGGCCACACGCACTTCGGTCTCCGTGACCGGGAGCGCCACCACCGGGCTTGAGACGACGATCAGGAAGCCGAGCAGCATCGCCAACAGGCCGGGGAGGGAGTGGGAGGGTTTCATGGGGGCTCCAGGGAGGGTGGCACCGTTTTATTGCAAGGGGGGTCAGGGACGCCAGGGTACGATCGCCACGGGAGACGAAAGGCCATTTGCCGATGTGTAGGACTGCCAGTTCGTTTCGCCGGAGTCAGTGGTGCCATTCCCGTTTGCATCTTCCAGATAGTCGGGCATCCCATCCTGATCCCCGTCGAAGACGACGGACGACGGGTCCATCGCGACGTAGTGCATGCCAATCGCAACGAGCGAGTTCACGTCCTTGGCGCGAGTTGTCCCGTTTACCGTGTGGTGTTTGAGCCCCGCGGAGGCCGGGGACACGTCCCCTGCTCCGTCCAGATCGTTGAGGGTCCCGGCTGAAGAGGGGATCCCGTAATAGTAACTCCCGAACGGACCCACCAGGTAGTTGAACGTCGTGATGACTTTGGAGTTGGCCGCCCCTGGCAACTGCGTCGCGCCAGACCGGTACGCGTTGTGCGTATTGGCGATTGTGACCCCGCTTCCCACGCTCCCACTCACCACCGAATCAAACAGGTTCGCCTTCACCGTCCAGGTCGTGACCGCCGACTGCTTGCTGAAGCTCACCATCGCCGATGCCAGCGTCCCCGCCTTGAATGTGTTATTGCGCATCGTCAGCGTGAACGGTTGCGTCCCATTTATTGAGGCATTCTGGTTCATCGCCACCGTCGTCCACTCGAACAAGTTGTTCTGCAGCCACACTCCCATTCCCGGTGTGTTAGGCCCCATCCTCAGCTGCCCCCCGTGGAACTGGCAGTCCTTCGCATCCAGGCTCGCCACAATCAGGTTGAACGTGCTCCCGAGATACAGGATCCACCCGTCGTCGCTCATCAAACTCGTATCCGTAAACCTCAGGGTCAGGCTCGGAGTCGTTGCCGCGGTGTAGGGCTGCTCAATCAGACTCCGGCTTCCCGGTGCGGCTCCCGTTGTCAGTGCCTGCTCTTGGACGGTCCCCTGCCACACGATCCGGTTGGGCTTCTCCGCCGTCCCCTGGCTCACAAAGGGGATCGAATAGTCTCCGGACGGAACCCTCACCCCCGACGTCCCCGCACACGCCACCACCACCCCGTTCGTCAGTATCAGGCCCCCGCTCGGTTCCAGGCCCGTGGCGAGTACGTCGACAGCGGAATAGTGGTACCCCAGATCGGGGGCACCGATGTTCCGAGGGACCTGGGGGCGGAGGACCAGCGGGCTGGGGAACGAGACCACCCCGGACAGGGCGGCCGGGGGAAAAGTCGTCCGCGAAGCGATCTCCGCCGCCAGCTGCGGGTCAGAGAGAGCGATCCCAATCCCCCGGTAGGAACTCACAGCCGCCAGGTAATGGTTCCCTCCGCCCACCGGGGCCGTAAACACACCCGTATCCGCAAGGGAGGCAACGACGCTCGCATTCGGATCGGTGAA
>DMJJ01000589.1 GCA_003452185.1 Verrucomicrobiales bacterium
AGCGAGCCCCCTCCTCCCCCTCGACCCGCACACGGGCGCCTCCTCCCGGGGAGAGCGCCACCCCGGTGACGCGGAAATCACCCGGGCCCTGGGCTTCGACCTGATATCCGTCGAACTCCATGAAGTTGTCCCCCGGATTCAGGAAATCGCTCACCACCCAGGAGGCATCAATGTCCCCCAGGTCCAACGCCACCCCGGGACCCGCCATCGTCAGGTTGGTGGCCAGGAGGGCGACGGCGCCGGAAAGGTGGTTGCTGAGGGTTGCAGACCAACGGTTGCTCAGAAAATCGAGCCGCATCCGGAGGGTGTGCTGCGTGTTGGTCTGAAACGTGGAGAGAGTGTCAACGGGGGTTACGCCATCCGTGCCGAGGTACGAGATGTGGAACCGGTAGTTGTCTAAGAGCAGCTGGCAAAGCGGCTGCCCGGAGCGGTTCACCACGCTCCAGCGAAACTCGTCCGCCCCCGGGGCGTTCGTCGTGGAATCCCAGATCACGAACCCAACGGAGAAGGTCACCACGGGATGCCGCTCCGCGACGGGATCAATGTCCAGGGGATGCCAGACGGTGGTTTCCGTGTTGGTGTTGGTCGGGGGATAGAGACCGACGAAAGCCGAGGGGCCCGAGAACACCCCGTCCGAAAAGAGCCCGGTCCCGCCGCTCCCGGTCGCGACCCACCCATCCTGGTCGTCCAGCGAGTAGACCGGGTCAAACGGGGGAGCGTCGAAACCGGTTGAGTAGACAAGCCGCGTCGCGGCCCCCACCCCGAGGGTCAGGGCCACGAAGAATAGCAGGGCCACAATGGGCCTGCGGTGGGAGATCTGAAGCAGGAGGCTCGAAGAATCGAAGGGTTGAGGCGTCATGGCGGTATCGATGCGTTTGATTCCCCTCCCCCCTTGCAACGACCGTGCCACTCCTCCTCCAATGCCCCACTGCACGCAGGAGGGGGCCCACTCGCGCCCCGGTCCCGATGCAGCAAGCCGCGCCCAGGCGCGGCGAAACGCCCCTTTCCACCGCGACCCCGACCGTTGTCTCCCCCTTCCATCTCTGCTGGGACGGCCCGGCGAGCGGCCGCCCGTTGGGCCACCACGCCCGGTGAGAAAGCCCGAAAGGACCCTCCGAATGGGGCATCCGGCCCACTCCGCGGATTGTGCCCCTACCCCACCTTGCCTCCACAAAGTGCGTGGTTTGCTCGGGTTTTGTCGGTTTTTGACTCTCCCCCCCGGCACCGACCCGGGGATGGCCTGCCGTTTGCAGGTGGGGGGGACACAGACGCAGTCACGGAAAAGCGGACCGAAGTCCAAACGCAGGCTGCCACAACAACAACAGAGTCACACAACATGAAAGCACTCCCCATCACTTACATCGTGGCGATCGGATTCTCCCTCGCCGTCAACACCCTCTCGGCCCGGGAACCCGGAGAACGGCCGCGGCGCGAGGATCGCCCGATCGAGCGGGCCATCGATCGGCAGGCCGATCGCAAGGCTGAACGCCAGGCCGACCGCAAAGTCTCGCGCCGGGAAGACCGCCGCGCGGATCGCCGGATCGACAACCGGCAGGAACCGCGGATCGAGCCGGGCGACGACACCTCCCACAGCGGCAGCGGCGGGGGAAGCTCCAGCGGCGGCGGGCGCAAGGGTGGCGCCTACTACTGAGCGGATCCCACGACTCCATCCATCCGTCAGCCCTGCCCGGGACCCCCTCCCCGGCAGGGCTTCCCGTTTGGAGGCCGACCCCCATGCCGGTTGTATCGATTTTTCCATGCTGGCCAGTTCCCGTGTGCCAAACGCCACAGCCCCCAGCCCAACGCCCCCGCGTCCAACCGCCTCGATGACTCCTGCGCCCCCCCGCAGGGGGGGCAGGTCCAAACCCGCAAGGCCCTGGTAGCAAACCGCTCCTCCAAGCTCGGCCTTACGACCCGACGGCGAGCGGCGGAGGCTCCTCCATCGGCACACCCTCTCAGGCAAGGCTCTTGCTTATGGGGGAGTCGAATGCGACCGCTGCTCAATACCGAACAGCCGAGCAGGTCCCTCCCGAGCATCACCGCCCGGAGCGCGACCCGACAAGACTCTCAACCCGGACCCGGACTGCCCCGCCGCCGCGGGACTGGCGTGTCCGTGCGGATGGGAAACCTTGGGCCCGTCAGCCACGCCAGACCGAGGATCTCCTCGCTCCTGCGCGATGGCTCCGGGCCCTGGGTGTCCACCCCGGGGGAGAACCCAACCGTGAAGGCGAAGACCGGCGTGGCCCCGGACCGGGCCGGATCAAGATTTGAGGATGGGCGCTTCGTTCAAAGGGCCGGCTTCCGCCCACCCTCCTGGAGCCGGCGTTGCAGAGCCTATAAACCTCCCCTCCGAAGGTGAGAGCGGAGGGGAGGTCGATTTCAGACCCGGTGTGAGGCTGCCGAAGGCGCCCCCGGTCGACCTTCCCGGAGACGAGCCGTTAACTTGCTCTTCCACAGCAGGTAGTCCACATTGTGGACGCCTATGTGGTCTGTCGTGCCCTCGTCGTTCCAGTCGCTCCTCCAGCGGCTCACCCTCTCCCCTGCCCACAAGATACTCTCCAGACGCAAGATCTGCGCCCGGAGGCCCCACCTCTGGGGACTCCTCGCCCTGATCGCCTGGGGTCTGCCGCCGATGGTTCATGGACAGACCGTGCCCCCTCCCGTCCCGTCAGACTATTTTGTCATCGAGGCGGAGGACTTTAATTTCGCCAGCGGGCAAACCCTCCCGGTGGCGAGCACCATGCCGTATTACGGCGGAGCCTATGCCGGGCTGAACACCGCCGTCCTGAATGTCGACTACGCCCGAACGGCCGATGCCTCCAGTGCCACCTATCGGAACGACAACCGGATCCCGATCACCCCCAATGCCGACTTCGACCGAACCGGGTGGACCATGACTGAGAACTACCGGCTCGGGTGGATCGCCGGCGGGGAATGGTTCAACTACACGCGCGTGATTCCACCGGCCAAGTACCGGGTCTACGCCGGAATCTCCTACGGCGGCACCGGCGATGCCCTCTGCCGCGGCGACCTCTACAAACTCACCAGCGGGGCGACGAATGTCACCCAGACCACGGTGAAACTTGGAACCTTCAGCGCCCCGGGAACCGGCACCTGGGGGCTGAACGCCGTCGTCCCCATGACCGACACCGCAGGGCGGACCTCGATCATCGACCTCGGGGGCACGAACACCATCCGGTTCGTCGCCCTGAGCGGGGACTATGATTACCTCAAGTTCGTGAAGGCGAAGCCCCCCGTCGTCGGCCAGCAACCGGTCGACGTCACCGTGACCGAAAGCCGCCCGGCCACGTTTACCCTGACCCTTGGCTCGGACGATCCCGCCGCCTTCCAGTGGCAGACCAACCAGGTGAGCGTGCCCGGAGCCACCAACATCTCCTTCTCGTTCGTGCCGACCCTCGGTGCGGACGGGCTGCACGTCCGGTGCATCCTGACCAACATCCTGGGGGCGACCACCAGCGCGACCGCCATCCTGCATGTCACTCCCGACACAGTCCGCCCTCGCCTCCTCTCCGCCATGAACATCGGGGCCGGTGCCGTGCGGCTCCAGTTCGATGAGCCGGTGCTGCCTCCCTCGGGCGCGGCCTCGAGCAGTTTCACCCTCACGGGGGGCGTCCTCGCCCAGGGCGTCACACAAGGGCCCGGGGTCGACCAACTCGACGTCAGCACCACGCCACTCACCTTCGGCACCTCGTACTCCATCAGCGCAAGCGGGGTGACCGATCGGGCCGCGACCCCGAACCCCGTGCTCCCCGGCTCCAGCGTCGGGTTCATCGCCCTTGAGTTCGCGTCGCAACCGATCGGCCAACCGGCGGCGGCGGGCTCCATCTCCCGTGTCACGGGCGGATTCGATCTCACGGGGGGAGGCCTCGACATCGGGGGAAGCGCGGATGAGTTCCAGTTCGCCTGGCAGGTGCAGAAGGGGGACTTCGACATCCAGGCCCGAATCCCGGCCGTCACCATCACCGACCCGTTCATGCATGCGGGGCTCATGGCCCGGGAGTCGCTCTCCCCCAACTCCCGCTTCGTGGGAGCCTTCGCCGGGTCGCTGCAGCTCGGATGCTTCTTCGAGAGCCGCAGCACCACCGGGGGCGTGGCCGTGATCACCACCCCGACCGGCGGGGTGCCGGTCAACTACCCCCTCACGTGGGTTCGCCTCAAGCGCGCCGGCATCAGCTTCACCGGGTTCGCTAGCCTCGACTCGACAAACTGGATCCAGCTCGGCTCTCTCTCCCTGACCTCCCTCACCAACCCGGTCTACTTCGGGATGGCCGTCTCCAGCCAAAATGCCCAGTCCGCCGCCGCCGTCTCGTTCCGGGACGTGACTCCCACCGTCAGCACCGCCCTGGGGGGAACCCTCCCGACACGCGAGGCCCTTGGGCCCAGCAGCCGCCGGACCGGGCTCGTCTTCTCGGAGATCATGTACCACCCGAAGATCCCGGCCGGCTCAACGACGAACCTCGAGTTCATCGAGATCTACAACGCCGATTCCATCTTCGAAGAGCTCACCGGCTTTGAAATCCGGGGTGGCGTGCACTATGCCTTTCCGCCCGGCTATACGATCCCGGCCGGCGGATTCGCCGTCGTCGCCGCCGACCCGGCCGCGATTCAGCAGGCCTACGGGATCACCGGCGTGCTCGGCCCCTGGACCGGGTCGCTCAACAACGCCGGAGACACGATCCGCCTCCACGACGCCTTCGGAGCCGTGAAGCTGGAGGTCACCTACGCCTCCGATCCCCCCTGGCCCGCGGCGGCCGACGGCGCGGGCCCATCGCTGGTCCTGGCGCGGCCCAGCTTTGGCGAAAACCAGCCCGAGGCCTGGGCCGCGAGTGGGCGGATCGGCGGAACCCCGGGACAGATGGAACCGTTTGAACTCCTCCCCCAGCGGAACGTGGTCATCAACGAGTTTCTTGCACACACCGATGATCCCCAGGTCGATTACGTCGAGCTCTACAACCGGTCGAACCTTCCGGTCGATATCAGCGGCTGCTACCTGAGCGACGACCCCGCGACGAACCGCTTCCAGATCCCCGCGGGGACCAGCATCCCCGCGCGCGGGTTCATCGCCTTCGATCAGAACGCGCTTGGCTTCCGCCTCAACGCGGTCGGGGAGACGCTCTATCTCCTCGATCCCCCCGCCACCCATGTGCTCGATACCGTCCGGTTCAGCGACCAGGAAAACGGGGTCAGCTCCGGCCGCTACCCCGATGGGGCGCCGACCTTCCGCCGACTCGCCAACCCCACCCCCGGCGCTGCCAACGGCCCCTTCCGCCAGGAGCCCCTGGTGATCAACGAGGTCCTCTACAACCCGATCTCCCAGGACTCGGATGACGAGTTTGTGGAGCTCTACAACCGGAGCGCCGGCGCGGTCGACCTGACAGGATGGACCCTCGACTCCGGCATCCACTACACCTTCCCCGCCGGCACCACCCTGCTCCCCGGTGGATACCTCGTGGTCGCCAGAAACGCCCAGCACCTCATCCCTCGGTATCCCCAGCTGAACGCGGCCAACACCCTCGGAGATTACTCGGGCACCTTGGGGAACGGGGGGGACCGTCTCGTGCTGACCAAGCCCGACACCATTGCCTCCACCAACTCCCTCGGCGTGGTGAAAACCAACACCATCCACATCGTCGTCTCGGAGGTCCTCTACAAGGGGGGCGGCCGATGGGGGCAATGGGCCTCCGGGGGAGGCTCCAGCCTGGAGCTCATTGATCCGCATGCCGATCTGCTGCGGCCTTCCAACTGGGCCGACTCGGATGAAACCCAAAAGGCTCCCTGGACCACGGTCACCGTGACCGATGTGCTCGACAACGGCAACGGGAGCTACCCGCCGGACCGGCTTCAGATCTCGCTCCAGGGGGCGGGCGAATGCCTCATCGACAACGTCGAGGTCTTCAAGGCAGGCACGACGAACCTCGTCGCAAACGGCGACTTTGAATCGACCGCGGCCGGCGTCGCCTGGACCGTTCAGGGGAACCACAGCCTGAGCACCATCGATCTCACCGGAGCCT
Source organism: Verrucomicrobiales bacterium (assembly GCA_003452185.1). Classification (GTDB taxonomy): domain Bacteria; phylum Verrucomicrobiota; class Verrucomicrobiia; order Limisphaerales; family UBA11320; genus UBA11320. The sequence goes on from DMJJ01000589.1 coordinate 6,033, forward strand.
TCGCCGGCACGCGATGCCTCCACCTTCGTTCCCAGGGGGATGGGGACACCGGGGTGAACAGCGTTCGCCGTCCGCTCGCCGCCGGGCTGGCCGCCGGCGACACCGTCACCATCCAGGCCCGGGTCCGTTGGCTCGCCGGGTGGCCTGAGGTGCTCTTCCGCCTGCACGGGAACTGGCTTGAGCTCCCGGGACGGATGATCCTTCCGCCAAACCTTGGAACCCCCGGCCTGCCCAACAGCCGAAAGGTCTCCAATGCCGGCCCTGCCATCTACGACGTCACCCACAACCCGCCGGTCCCCAAGGCCAGCCAGAACGTCCTGGTCACCTGCCGCGTCTCCGACCCCGATGGCATCAAGTCCGTGAGCCTCCGCTACCGTGTCGACCCTGCCACCACCCTCACCACCCTCCTCATGCATGATGACGGCACCGCGGGCGATGAGATCGCCGGCGACGGGATCTACTCCGCGATCCTCACCGGCCGCGCCACCGGAACCCTTCTCGCCTTCCGGGTGGAGGCTGCCGACGCGGCGACCACCTCCGTCACCAACGTCTTCCCTGCGGGCATCCCCTCCCAGGAGTGCCTTGTTCGCTGGGGGGACACCGTTCCGTTCGGCACCTTCGCGCACTATCACCTCTGGAACACGGCGGCCACGGATTCCGCCCGCGCAGCCTCGACCGCCCTCAACAACACCTATCGCGACGCAACGCTGGTCTACAACGGCACCCGGGTCATCTACAACGCCGGCTTCCGCGACAAGGGAAGCCCGTTTCACGGCGGGGCGGGCGACTACTCCGTGACGGTCCCTGATGACGACCTCCTCATGGGGGTGACCGAACGGATCTTCGGGGCCACGGGGAACGGGGGTGCCGAGGCGAGCGGCCTCCGGGGCCGGGTGGCCAACTGGTTCGGCCGGGAGATGCGGATCCCGTACCTCCATGCCCATTATATCAAGCTCTACAGGAACGGAACCGAGCACCAGAACATCACCGAGGATGCCGAGCAGCCCAACAACTATTACGCGGAGGGGTGGTTTCCGTCCGGCGTGGGCGGGGAACTGTACAAGATCGCCGTCTGGTTTGAATTCGCCGACGACAACACCAGCTTTCCCAACGGGGCCGTCTCCTCAACCATCGAGTCGTTCCTGACGACCGGGGGGGCGCACGACCTGGCTCGATACCGATGGAACTGGCAGCTCAGGGCCACCGACTCCGCCAATGACTACACGAACCTGTTCGCCCTGGTGGATGCGATCAACGCCCCGGGCGATCACGTCCCGGGGACGCTTGCCATCGCGGACGTGGAGGAATGGACCCGCGTCTTCGCCTACCACCGGGTGATGGGGAACTGGGATTCGTGGAGCTACAGCGTCGGTCAGAACATGTTCATCTACCGCCAACCGGGCGGCCGTTGGTCGCTCCTCCCCTGGGATATCGATTTCGTCCTCGGGCTTGGGGGAGGTTATGGGGATGCGCTCTGGGGCGGCCAGGACCCGATCGTCAACAGCCGGATCTACGACAATCCGACCTTCCGCCGGATGCTTTGGCGGGCGTTTGAGGATGCCGCCAACGGTCCGATGCAGACCGCCCGCTACACCCCTCAGATCGAGGCGCGCAGGCTGATCCTCGCCCGCAACAAGATTGCCAACCTGACGAGCCCGGCCGACATCTATCCCTACGTTGAACAGCGGAGGCAGTTCATCCTGTCGCAGATTCAGGCCCAGGATGCCTCCTCGTTCAGCATCACAAGCAACAGCGGGAACGACTTCACCTCCGCGACGGCCACGGTCACCTTGACCGGGACGGCGCCGTTTGCCGTCGCGACCATTCAGGTGAATGGCATCCCTTACCCCGTCACCTGGACCGATTTCACCACCTACAGCATCGCCGTCCCGCTCGCCAAGGGGGGGAACCTCCTGAGCCTCGTCGGGTACGACTCCCGGGGGGTTCCGGTCCCCGGCGCTGCCGACACCATCACGATCACCTACACCGGGGTGGTTCCGCTTCCGCAGAATTACATCGTTTTCAACGAGATCATGTACAACCCGACGGCGACCAAGGGGTCGTTCATCGAGCTGTATAACACCTCCACCAACACCCCGTTTGACCTTTCGGGCTTCGAGATCCGCGGGGTCGGCTACACCTTCCCCCCGGGCAGCCTCATCGCCCCGACCAACTACCTGGTGCTCGCGAAGAGCCGGATCGACTTTGCCGTCGCGTATGGCGAAGGGATCCCCGTGTTCGACGAGTTTCCCGGCTCCCTCCAGTCCGGGGGGGAACACCTGGCGCTGGTCAAACCGGGAGCCACCCCGGCGGACGACCTCCTCATCGACGATGTCCGTTACGACAACCACCTCCCCTGGCCCACGGAGGCGGCAGGTCTTGGGTCCTCGATCCAGCTCATCGATCCCACGCGCGACAATTACCGGGTGGCCAACTGGGCCTCGGCCCCGACGAACAGCCTCCTCCGGGCCACCCCGGGGCGGGCGAATTCGGTGGCCCAGCCGCTCGCGAATTTCCCCACACTCTGGATCAACGAGATCCTCCCCTCCAACATCACCGGGCCCGTCGATAACGTCGGCGACCACGACCCGTACATCGAGCTCTACAACCCCGGGGTGGCCTCGGTTGATCTCTCCCAGTTCTATCTCACGGACAACTACACGAACCTCACCCGATGGAAGATCCCGGCCGGCACCACGCTCGGCCCCAAGAAGTTCATGGTGATCTGGGCCGATGGCGAGCCGATCGAGTCGGTGGTCGGGGCCCTTCACACCCCGTTCCGCCTCGACCCCTCCTCGGGCTCCGTGGCTCTGGTCCGGATGCAGGGGAGCCCCCTGGTCCCCGCAGTCATCGACTACATCGATTACTCAAGGCTTCCAGCCGACCGAAGCATTGGATCCTATCCCGACGGGGAGCCCCGGGACCGACGCTCCTTCTACTATGTGACCCCGGGAGCCACGAACAATCCCGCCTTCCCGGACATCCAGGTCACGATCAACGAGTTCATGGCGGCGAACCTCACGACCCTCGCAGACCCTGCGGACGGCAAGTTCAGCGACTGGTTCGAGCTCTACAACGCGGGGGGCTCCGCGGTCGACCTCACCAGCTACCGCCTCACCGACGCTCTCACCAACACGACCCAGTTTGTGATTCCCCCCGGTTACGTCATTCCTCCCCACGGCTTCCTGCTGGTCTGGGCCGACGGGGACACCCAGCAGAATGTACCGACCAACTCCGACCTTCACGTCAGCTTCAAGCTCTCCGAGCTGGGAGAGGAGCTCGGGCTCTTCGGGCCCGACGGGCGGCTCGTCGATGGCCTCACCTTCGGCCCCCAGACGGCGGATGTCAGCCTGGGGCGGTTCCCGGACGGGGCGCCGGGGCCCCTCACCCCAATGACGACCCCCACCCCGCGCCGCGCGAACAAACTCCCCGACGTGAACCTGCCGCCGGTGATCCCCGCCCTCGGGCCTGTTTCAATCCCCGAGCTCGCCCCCTTCACTCTCGCCGTTCAGGCCACCGATCCAAACCCGGGCCAAACCCTCACCTATGCCCTCGTGAATGGGCCGCCTGCAGGCGCCTTCATCGAGTCCACGACCGGAATCATCGGGTGGACACCCACCGAGGCCCAGGGTCCCGGGGATTACATCCTCACCATCCAGGTCTCTGACTCCGGCAATCCCCCCCTGAGCGCCCGGGCCGACCTCGCCATCCATGTGAACGAGGTCAACTCACCCCCCATTCCCCCTGTCCTCGGGCAGCTCACGGCCGAGGCCGGCAAGCAGCTCCTGGTGCGCGCCGCCGGAAGCGACACCGACCTCCCGGCCCAGCGCCTGGTCTACAGCCTCGCCCCGGGGGGTCCCCTCGGAGCTTCTGTCAACCCCGACACCGGGGATCTCTCCTGGACCCCGTCGGTCGATCAGGCCGGGAACTACACCGCCACCCTCCGTGTGACCGACAACGGGACCCCGCCCCTCACCTCCACGGTGACGTTTGGGATCACCGTCAAGGTGCACGACCCCGGCGCCCCCCCGGTGCTGACCGCCGCATACCTTCCCGATGCCACCGTGACTCTGAGTTGGAGCGGGACGGATGGCACCACCTACGAGGTGCAGTCCAAGGATTCCCTGAGCGAGACCTCCTGGACCCCCGTTACGCGCGTCACCGCCTCGGGCGGGGCGGCGTACCTGACCGGGGTCGACACCAAGGGGGCGCCCCAGCGCTACTTCCGGGTGATCTCGGTTCCCTGAGCCCTCAGGGGGAGGACAGGGTTTCGGCGGGTTGCGGGTCCGCGGGGCTCAACCCCTCGGCCCGGGCTTGCGGCGAGCCATCGCTTCGCGTTGCCGGCGGGCACGGTCCTGGATCCCCTCCAGCTCCACGCCGGCGCGGCCGCCTGTCCCAAGGGCGCGGGCCAGCGAGCGGATGGTCGGATGCTTGAACAGGTCGATCACGGGGATCTTCCGGTTGAGCACCCCGTTCAGGCGGTTCTGAAGGGTCACGATCAGGAGGGAGTGTCCCCCGAGATCAAAAAAGTTGTCCTCCACCCCGACCCGCGGCACCCCGAGGACCTCACGCCAGACGCCGGCGATCGATTCCTCGAGCCCCTGCTCCGGGGCGACGAACTCCCTCGAGCTCTCCAGCCTGGACTCCTCCGGGGCGGGAAGCGCGCGGCGGTTGACTTTTCCGCTCGGGAGCAGCGGAAGCTTCGCCACCGGCACGAACACCGACGGGATCATGTAGTCTGGGAGCCGGGCGGAAAGGAAATCGCGGAGCGCGTCGCTCGTCGGCGGCGGCTCCACCCCCGCCACCACATAGGCCACGAGACGCTTCGTCCGGCCCTGCTCCTGGGCCACCACCACCGCCTCCTTCACCCCTGGAGACTCGGCCAGCACGGTTTCCACCTCCCCGAGCTCTACACGGAAGCCCCGGATCTTGACCTGCTGATCGGCACGGCCAAGAAACTCGATCGACCCATCGGCGGCGTACCGGGCCAGGTCCCCGGTCCGGTAGATCCGTTCCCCAGCAACAAACGGGTTCGCAAGAAACCGCTCCTGCGTCAGGTCGGCCCGGTCAAGATAACCCCGGGCCAGCGGGACCCCGCCCAGATGAAGTTCCCCCGGCACGCCGACAGGCACCGGCTGCTGCCCGGGGCCGAGGATGTAACACCGGGCATTGGCAATCGGGCGCCCGATGGCAGGCAGGGCCGGCCACGCCGCCGGATCCCCCGCCAGGCGCAACGCCGTGACAACATGGGTCTCGGAGGGGCCATACTGGTTTTCCAACACACACCCACCCATCCCGGCAAACCAGCCTCGCAGATTTGGGGTGACCAGCAACGCCTCCCCGGCGGTGACAACCTCCCGCAGAGCCCAAACCGTCCCGGGCGGGCGGTCGACCGCAGTGTCCGCCAGATGCTGCAGCGCCACGTAGGGCAGGAACAGCCGGCAGACCCGATGGGCCACGATCAGGTCCAACAGCCCCTCGGGATCCCGTCGCGTGGCCTCGTCGACCAACACCACACACCCCCCGGTGGCCCACGTGGCGAACAACTCCTGGAAGTGGACATCAAAGCTCAACGACGCAAACTGGAGGGTTCGATCTCCCTCCCCCACGGGAGATCGGGCCACCTGCCAGGCGATGAGGTTCACCAGGGGGCGATGCGGCATCGCCACCCCCTTGGGTCGCCCCGTCGACCCCGAGGTGAAGATCACGTAGGCGAGCCGGTCCGGGTTGCGGGTGGCCGGGGGGGGGTTGCTCACCGGCTGGTCGAGAAGGGGCAGATCGACATCCACCACCGTGGCGTCGCCAAACCGGAAAACCGAGCGGAACGCCTCCTGGGTCAGGATGACCTTGGGCCGCGCCTCCTCCAACATCAGGCGGACCCGGTCCGGGGGATACCCCGGGTCGACCGGGACGTAGCACCCTCCCGCCTTCAACACAGCCAGGACCGCGACGGCCATCGAGGGGGAGCGTTCCACCGAGATTACAACCCGGACGTCGGGCCCCACCCCCATGGACTGAAGCCAGTGACCGAGTCGATTCGCCCGCTCGTTCAACGCATGATACGTCAGGCGGACGGCCCCCATTTCCACGGCGGTGGCGTCGGGACTCCTCGCCACCCGTGCCTCAAACAGCTGCTGCGCGCAGAGGTCCTCCGGATACGGGGCCGACGTCCGGTTCCACTCCTCCACTAGCCGGGCGCGTTCCTCCCTCCCGAGCATCGGAAGCTCCTGGATCCTCCCCTGCGGGCGGGCGAGGGCTCCCCGGAGAAGATGCTCAAAGTGATCCATCATCCGGACCATCGTCCCTTCATCAAAGAGATCGATGTTGTACTCCAGCGTCAGCTGCAACCCCTCCTCCCGCTCCTCCAGGAAGCAGGTCAGGTCGAACTTGGAGGTTCCGCCCGGGTACTCCAGGGGGCTCGGCTCGCACCCCGGGATCCGGAGCGGGGCCAGGGGGGCATTCTGGACGACGAACAAGACCTGAAACAGCGGGCCGTAGCTGAGATTCCGCTCCGGCTGGAGCTCCTCGACAAGCTTCTCAAGCGGCAGATCCTGGTGATCGTACGCCCCGAGGGCCACCTCCCGCACGCGTCGCACCAACTCGCGGAACGACGGGTTACCCCCCACGTCGACGCGCAGCACCAGGGTGTTGACGAAAAATCCGATCAGACTCTCGAGTTCCCGCCGGGTGCGGTTGGCGATGGGGGATCCGACACACAGGTCCTCCTGCCCGGTATAACGGTTCAGCAGCAGGGTGAAGACCGACAGGGTCACCATGAACAGGGTGGCATCCTCCTGATGGCAGAAGGCCCGCAGCGTCTCGAGGAGGGGCCTCGGAAGCAGACGATCCACGTTCCTCCCCTTGAAGGTCTGCTGGGCAGGACGAGGCCGGTCCGTGGGAAGCTGCAGGAGCGGGGGGGCCCCCGCCAGACGGTCCTTCCAGTAGGCGAGCTGACGCTGGAGCACCGGGCCGGCCATCCACTCCCGCTGCCAGACGGAGAAGTCAGCATATTGGACCGCCAGCGGGGGTAGGTCGACCGCGCCAAGGCTCGCCTCCAGTTCCCGGATCAGGACCCCCATGGACCACCCGTCACAGACCGAGTGGTGGAGCGTGATCAACAGATGCCATTCGGCCTCCTCCACCCGGAGGAGGGTCGCCCGAAAACAGCTGCCCGCCGCCAGATCAAACGGCCGCCGACGCTCGGCGGCGGCAAACTCCTCCGCCGCCCCGGCGCGCTCCGCGGCGGGCGTGGATCGAAGATCCCCCAGCGTCAGCCGCAACGTGACCTCGGAGGAAATCCGTTGCACCGGGCTCCCGGCGAGAGTCACGAACGCGGTGCGCAGCGATTCGTGCCGCTCCTGCACCCGACGCAGCGCCGACTCCATCGCCCCCACATCCAGAGTGCCCCGGATCCGGAAGCGCGGTCCGATGTTGTAGGTGTAGCTTTCAGGCTCGTACTGGGCGAGAAACCACAGCCTCTGCTGGGCGAACGACAGCGGAAGCTGCCGATCCCGTGCCACCGGGCCCAGGGCAAGATCCCCTGCCCCCGACTCCTTCCCCCCGTCCGGCGCCGGCACGGGCGTGGGCCCCCGTCCCTCCAGGCGCGCGGCAAGGGCCTGGATCGTCGGGGCCTCAAACAGGATCCGGAGCGGGAGCTCAACCCCAAGCCCCCCCCGGATCCGGGAAACGAGCTGCGTCGCAAGGAGCGAATGGCCGCCAAGGTCAAAAAAGCTCTCCACCGCACTCACCCGGTCAAGCCCCAGCAACTCCCCCCAGATGGCAGCCAGCCGACGCTGCGTTTCCCCCTCGGGCGGAACAAACGCGCGGTCGGCCTCGCTCCGGAGACGATCCGGCGGGGGCAGCCCCTTGCGATTCACCTTGCCGTTGGGCGTCCTGGGAATCGAATCGAGGAGGACAAACGCCGACGGAACCATGTACTCGGGGAGACGCCCCTCGAGGACCTTCCGAAGCGTCGGCACCAGCCGTCGGGCGAACACCCCCTGGAGCGGATTGTTCGCGTAAGCGCCCGGCGGGCGCAGCATCCCGGGTTCCCCTGGCTGCGCAAACCATCCGCCACAAAACCCCTCATCCCCGCGGCAATAGACAACGTCGACCTCGGCGGCGCCGCCGCCCGTACTCCAGCGCACCTGTACCCGGT
>DMJJ01000558.1 GCA_003452185.1 Verrucomicrobiales bacterium
GCGTTGGGTAAGGAATGGCCGCGCGTCCGCGACGGTACGCCGAGTCGACCGGGGTGCCGTCGCGCTGGGGCGGGCTAGTCCCCTTTTTGCAACAACAGCGCCAGCGAGGCGGTGTACCCGTGCAGAAAGTTTTTCCCCCCGATCGGCCCCAGCTCCCCATTGCCAAAGAAACCGGCCAGCCCCATCGGCCCAAATGCCTGCTGCACCTGCCGGGCATCGTGATGCACCGGACCAAAAAGCCTCCGACCCCGTCCGTTGCAGCTGCAGAGCAGCCCCCCAAGCACCCTGCGGTGCGAGAGCTCGTTCTGCGCCTTGCGCAACAGGACGGTCATATCCTCGCTGCTCGCCGCGGCGTCGCGTCGCTGAAACTGCAGCGTCTGCCCAGGGCGGGGGATCGCCCCAATTGCCACCGCCCCCGAGGCGGCGTCGACCCCGAGGATGTTCCGTATCAGGAAATCCCCCCGCTGAAACTCATCGAGGTACTCGTTCATCACGAGCCCGACAAAGAGGTTCCCGCGCGTCCTCCCCTGATCCTCGGGCGGGAGGCTTTCAAGGGTCTCCTTGAGCACGTCGTAGGCAGGCCGGTTGGCGATCTGGAGGATCAGGTTCCGCTCGGTGCGGGTGACGGTCCAGGTCTCCCCGATCGGAGTGCATCCCTGGGAGATCACGCTCGCAAGCTGGGTGTTGCCTCCGATGCTCACCGCGACACCGCCCTCTTGGTAAACCATCTCGTTCAGGTAAACCTGGGTTTGTCGCGCGGCATAGTCACCACTCGCCATCCCGCCCAGGATCGGCGTCCCCGGGTAGGCGTCGTTCCATTGGCGCAGCCAGGCTTCCGCATCCAGGGAGAAGGGGTCGGCAAACGCGAGCCAACCGTTCAGATCCTCCAAGGTTCTCCCAGTCTCGAGATGCCAGTAGCCTGCCCCGTTCCATTCCTCCACCTGGGTTTGGGTGAACCGGGCCGTGGTCAACTCGCCGCCCGGGAGAGAGAACAGCCCGAGGCCGATGCCCGAGTCCTCCTCAATCTCCTCCTCCCCTGCGATGAGGCTGTTGGAGGAGCATCCTATCAGGAGCGGAATCTCCGCGTGACGACGCACCACGGTCAGGATCATCTCGGCGTCGGAGAAGTAGCGGGGAGAAAGGAAAATCAACCCCAGCGTGACGGGGTTGGGCTGGATCTGCTGACGGAGGTTTCGGGCCCAGGCAGCGATGGCACCCGCGTCCGCTTCTCGGTTCCAAACACCTGCCGTCGAAAACGCATTGTGCATGTCGGGGGGACCCTACCTCCGAGGCAGCAGGGGAGTAAACCTCAGCGATCGCTCATCCGCGAGGTGCCGCGGGCCGGCGGGGGAGGCCGTTACGGGCGGGCGAGCAGCAGGTCGACGAACTCGCCGGGACGGAGACCAAGTTCCGGGGGGATGGAGATCTTGACCGGGAGGGCCTTCTCCTTGCGGGTGTTGTCCGGGGTGACGATGGCCGGGTTGATGTAATCGAGCATTCCCCCCACCTGCACCACCTTGGCCGAGGCGCTGGCCCGCGGGGTGGCCCGCGTCCGAACCACCACGGCATCGTCGATCTTCGGCACGTAGCCCAACGGCTGGCGGAGATAACCGATGATGTAGTCGGCGTTGGTCGCCGCCACCGTCACCAACGGGTCACCGGCGCGGACCTTTTCACCTGCCCGAGCCAGGACCGCTGTCACAATCCCGTCTGCGGGGGCCTTGAGGGAAATCGGCTTGTGGGAGAGCACAATCTGGTTCGTCTTCGCCTGCAGGGCCTTCCCCGTGAGCTCCAGTGAGGAGCCGGGGGCCGCCTGGTCGAGCTCTTTCACGGCGGCATCATACTGGTCCACCATCTTCTTCAGGCCATCGATGGCGACGATGTCCACCTGGAGCGCGGTCTCCGCCACCGCATAGGCCTCCTTGGAGGTGAGGTTGTTCTTGAAGAGCTCCTTCTGACGATCGAACTCGGCCCGCTTGTTCAGCAGGTCTGCCTGGGTCCGCTCCAGCTGAGCCCGGACATTGTCCCGGTCGAGGCTGAGTTGGCGAAGCCGTATCACGTTCTGCTCCACGCTGAACCCGGTCCGAAATTGCGCGAGTTCCAGGTCGGACTTGGCGACCGCCAAGTCTGCCTCCAGAAGCTGCGGCTCGATGGTGGAGACATGGCCGATCTCCTCCCCCTTCTGCACGTAGGTAAAGGGCTCGACCCGCAGGTCCGTGATGGTGCCGGACATCAGGCTCCGGACCTGGTACTGCAACGCGGGGACCTCTCCCACCATGTTGACCGGCGCCACGACCCGCTTCCAGAGCGCGGCGATGACGATGGCAACGGCGATGAAGATGACGTAGGGGAGGAGCTGGATCCGGAACTCCCTCCAGCGCTGGGCTGGCGGCACGGGGATGGGGCTTTTGTCGTCCATGGTGTCAGAAATCGGCTAAAAGGTTCTGGGTCAGGATCCGCCGCGAGGCCTAGATCTCGGATTCCTCCTCGGCCTGCATGCTGGTGACCCGCGAGACGCCGGTGGTGGAGCGGAGCTCTGTGATCAGGTCGTCCGAGCGCCGGGGATCCCGGAGCAGGAGCCGGTAGGAAAGATCGGTCCCCTCATACCCCTCATGGGTCCGCTGGCTGGCCAGATGGGTCTTGTGGCTGTGGCGCGTGAGGATCCGGTTCAGCTCCACGAGTTCGCCGGTCGCCCGACCCCAGTGGAGATTCACGATCAGATCGTAGCGATGCCGGCTGCCAAACGAGGTGTACCACAGATAGAGCATCACCCCCCCGCCAAGGAGGCAGCCGAGAAGGGCGCTGGCGTACTTTTGCGTCCCAGCCGCCATCCCGATCACCAGGACGATCAGGATGTAGGTGGTGTCCAGGGTGTCCCGGAGAATATTCCTAAAGCGGACGATGGCGAACACCGCCATCATCCCAAACGCCGTGATGAGGTTGTTCGTGAGGATCATCATCACGAGGGAGACGATCATCGGCATGATCACCAGGGAATTCACGAACGAGCGTGAATAGGAGAGCCCCGAGTGGGTGTGCATGTAGACCCAGGCGATCACATGGCCGCAGGCAAAGGCAAGAAGGACGGCGAGAAGAACAGCGGGCCAATTCGTTGGGGCGGAGCCGTAGTCACCCTGAGAGAGCCAGTCGAGCATATCGATTCTAATTGCGCGTGTGTCGAATGGGTTAATTCGCGGTGGTCGAGAGAGTGCCTGAATCCTGTCCTTTGGGAAGCAAGATTGTTGACCCGGGGGCGTTTTCTTTCTCCCCAGCCCATTCGGGCGCCTCGTGGGTGTTGATCTTGATGAACCCCAGATCTTCAGCCCCTTCCACGTATTTGGCGGCCCCGCACTGCATGCAGCCAAAGACGTGAACCAGCTCGCGGAACCAATTCGGATAGTGGTTTGTAAACTTCAACTCCAGGATCACGTCCTTCCCAAAGGGGAGGGCGGGGTCCTTCATCTCGGTGGAAAGCCGGGCGGTCGGCTCCGGATCGGCACGGACTTCGCGATCGAGGGTCACCCGGACCGAGTTGTTTGAGGCGTGAACGTAGGCCTCGCGGAGATACGCGATGTGTACCTTCGGTTTTGCCCCGACGCTCTGGGTGAGCTCGGTGAACCGCTGGAGGGCGATGAGCTGTTTCGGATCGCGGGAGACGAGGTGGGCCGGCTCCGGGGGGTGCCCCGCCAGCAGCCACTCCACGGCGTCGTGCCGAACCCCCCCACGCTGCTTCAGGATGCAGTTGTTCATCCGCCGCTTGATCTCAAAAAAGACCGGCGTGTCAGGGTTGTTATTGTAGAAGCGGATCCTCAGCTTGAACCGGTTCTTGTTCCCGTTGATGGTCTCGCGGGCGAGCTTCAGGTCGTCGGTATCGAGGTAGAGGCTGTGAACGGGGTAGGAAAAGTTCGGCTTTCCTTCACCGAACTCGTCCAGATCGAGGTAGGCGCGTACAAAATCCCGTATCTTGAGCGCAGTCTCCTCAGTCACGAGGTACTTGTGCTCAAACCGCTGGGTTTGCATCCGGTCGACCGGCATAAGCCTTGCCCGGGGGCGATGCGCTCGCGGGCGTGAATTGTGTCACTCTAGGGGCTTGTGGCGGTTTGTCACGTACTTGCGACGGTTTTGTTCCCGCGCGCGCTCCCTGGGTCGATGCGGGAGCGGGCGGGGGGGCTTCCCTCCCGCTGGGTGAGATCGACGCCCGGGGCTACTGCCGGGGAGCGGCTAGCTTGGCCCTGGCTTTTTGCAGGTAATCGGCGGTCAGGCGGTTCGTCGGCTGCAGGCGAAGGGCTTCCTTGAACTGGGTCTCCGCATCCTCGAAGCGGCTGGCTTCCATGTACAGGCGCCCGAGATTGATCCTGGGGGCGAGGTCCTCCGGCCGCCGTTGCACGATCTCCATGAACTGCCCCTCGGCATCCTCCCATCGGCCCCGCTTGCTCAGCTCGATGCCGAGACGATTTCTCGCCTCAAGGCTTTCCGGGTGCTCCTGCAGCACTCCCTGGAGCTCGGTGAGCGCCGCATTGGTATCGCGGGCCCCTGTCAAGGCATCGGCCAGGAGGAAGCGGAGCTGGTAGCTTTCAGGCTGTTGGCGAACGAGTTCCCTCAACTGGACCGCGGCCGGATCGAATCGACCCAACTCCATCAACACGCGACTCAGATTGAGGCGGGCCTGGGCGTTGCGGGGGGAGAGGGCGAGGGTGGCCTCATAGTGGGGGAGCGCGTTGGTGAGCCGTCCCACCGCGGTGAGCATGGTGGCCCAGGAAAACTGCACCTCCCCATTTCCGGGACGAAGCTGGAGGGCCCTGGCAAGGAACACCTCCCCTTCCTCCACCCGGCGCTGGTGGCCCAGGCAGACGCCGAGCTCCTCATTGGCTTCGGGGAGGTCGGGGCGCATCGCCAGGGCGCGGCGCAGGAACGGCTCGGCCGCGGCATGCTCACGGGTCTGGTTCAGGGTGGTGCCGAGCTGATAGGCCGCGAGGAAATGGTGCGGGACCTCCTGCAACACCCGGCTCCAGGCGTTGCTCGCCTCGGGAATCCGGCGGAACGCCGCCATGAGCCGTGCATACTGGTCCCGCAGCATCCAGTCGTCCGGGGTCCGCTCGAGGGCGGCCCGGCACGCCTCGGCCTGGGGGGAGAAGCTCTCGGGTTTCGCCGCGGGGGCTAGCCGGGCCATCTCGCCCCGAAGCGCCTGGTCCCGCTTGCGCCACGTCGACTCCTGGGTGAAGGGGGGACGGGAGAGGCGACTCCGCATTCCTTTCTCGATCTCAAGCCGATGCCAGTCGGTCAGCCCCAGCCGGCTGGCCGACTCGGCCGCCGAAAGCCAGGGTCGGCCCCCGGGCTTGATTCCCCGGCGATCGAGCGACTCGGCAATTGGTCCCGCCAGAAGCAGCGCTACCCGGTGGTTTCCATCGAACGAGAGGTGCACGTATTCGTGGAAACTTTCATCCCCCGGCACCCCGTCGGGTGCCTGGTCGGCCAGGGCTTGGGCGACATCCACCAGGCGGCATCCTCCACGGGGAGCCGCGGCCTGCCGTCGAAGAATCTCGTTCTGGCGGCTGTCCGCACGAAAACGAAGCGCATCCAGGTCGCATGCCCGCTGGAACGCGCTGCGCGCCTCCGTCGTCCGCCTCAGCGAAAGCAGGGCCCGGCCCGTCTGGAACGGGATCTCGGCGTAGCCGGGGTCGATCCGGGCCGCCTCGTCCAGCTGGGCCAGGGCGTTTGTGGCATCCCCGGACTCCAGCCGGGTGACGGCGTTCGTGAGGAGCTCGGCAAAGCGCCGTTCCTCCGAGGCCGGGAGCCCCTGCCGGTGGAGACTGGCAAACGGAGCGCTGTCCCGCAGGTTCACCCCCACGGTGCAGAGAAGGGTCTCCCCACCGCTCCGGGCCGCCACCCCGAGGATGTCGGCCACATTCTGCTCAAAGCATCGATACGCCCCCTCGAGGCGCGGGTCATCCGGGGGGAGGGTGCTCTTCAGGAACATCTCCAACCCCTCCCAGGAGGCCGGAGTCGCCGTGGGCCGAAGTCGCCCAAGAAGGCTCTCCAACCCTTGACCCAGCCGCCATCCCTTGAAGGCGAGCGCCGCCCGGAGCACCGGCAGGTTGCTGGAATGGGCCCCGAACACGGTTCCGGGGCCAAAGGGGCCCATCACCTCGTTGTTCCCCATGTAGATCACCCAGAAGTCGGGGGAGAGTTCCGCGACGTCGCGGGCGATGGGAAGAATGGCGTGGGAATTGATCGCCGTGACCGCGGTGTTGATGACCTCGAAGTGACGATCCGGAAACCGGTCCGACAGCAGGGTGCCAAGGATCCGCCCGAAGGAGTAAGCCGGCTCCGGCTCCCCCTTGGCGGCCGATTCCCCCAAGACCACCACGCGAATCGTGTTGGCGGGCTTCTCCCGTGCGACCATCAAGGTCTGGGGGGCGCGGGCCATCGACTTCGGAAAGAAGCGCCATCCAAAGGCGGGGTTCTCCCTCAGGAATCCTGCGCGCTCAGGGACGGGGATCAGGAAACGGGTCGGATGACCATAGCCGATCGCGCGCAACCCGAGTTCCGCCACCCAGAGGAGTGCGATCGGGACCCCCAGCATCACAAGCCCGCGAAACAGCCACTTCTTCAGGCCGGTGGGGGAGGAAGGGCTCGCTGCGGGTGAAGTGAGGCTCGGCATGATGATCGTGATGTCGCGTGCTGGGGGCCCAGCTTAAGGAAGCAGGGCTCGGTGCCCACTCAAAAACGAGGGGCCCTCCCCGGGATGATCGTCCGAACCGGCTTGCGGCTTGATGGGGCGGTCAAACTTCTCCGGGAGAAACCGCCCACTGCCCGCTGCCCCCGACCCCCGCGGGTCGCCGGGGGGTCCGTCCAATGGGGGGCGTCCCGCCTCGCGACGAAACCCGTGAAGCCCGGGGCT
>DMJJ01000335.1 GCA_003452185.1 Verrucomicrobiales bacterium
ATCGTGGCATGGAAGTCGTGCACGTGGACCGGCTTGTCGACGATGTTGTAGCCGAAGTCGTCGGTCTCCCCGTGGATCTGGCCTGGCTTGACCCCGCCGCCGGCCATGAAGATCGAGAAGCACCTCGGGTGGTGATCCCGGCCGAAGCTCTCCTTCTGGATTTCCCCCTGGCTGTAGGTGGTGCGGCCGAACTCCCCGCCCCAGATCACGAGGGTGTCGTCGAGCAGGCCGCGCTGCTTGAGGTCGCGGATGAGGGCTGCGCTTGGCTGATCGGTGATCCCGGCCTGGCGGCGGATCTCGCTCGGGAGGTTGCCGTGATGGTCCCAGTCGCGGTGGCAGAGCTGGATGAAGCGGACCCCGCGCTCCGCCAGCCTGCGGGCCAGGAGGCAGTTGTTGGCGAAGGTCGCCTTGCCCGGCTCGGCCCCGTAGAGGTCGAGGACATGCCGCGGCTCGGTGGAGATGTCCATCAGCTCGGGGACGCTGGTCTGCATCCGGAAGGCGAGCTCGTAGTTCTCGATGTGCGTCGCGATCTCGGGGTCCCCCACCGCCCCGAGCTGCATCCGGTTGAGCTGCTGCATCGAGTCGATCAGGCCGCGGCGTGATTCGGGGGTGACCCCCTTCGGATTCGAGAGGTAGAGGACGGGATCGCCGCCGCTCCGGAACTGCGTCCCCTGGTAGTTGCCGGGCAGGAATCCATTGCCCCAATAGCGGGCCTGGAGAGGCTGTCCCCCGCCGCCGCTCAGTAGGACCACGTAGCCGGGCAGGTTCCCGTTCTCGCTCCCCAGCCCGTAGGTGATCCAGGAGCCCATGACCGGCCGTCCCGGCTGCTGGTGTCCGGTGGCGAAGTAGGTCACCGCGGGGTCGTGGTTGATCGGCTCGGTGAACATCGAGCGGATCATGCAGAGCTCATCCGAGACGCCGGCGATGTGCGGCAGCAGCTCGCTGAAGTCCATCCCGCTCGCCCCGTGTTTCCGGAAGGAGAACGGGGAGCCGACGCAGAGCAGCTGCTTTTGGCCGCTGGTCATTCCGGTGATCCGCTGCCCCATCCGGACCGTGGGGGGAAGCTCCGTGTTGGTGAGCCTGGCAAGCTGGGGCTTCGGGTCGAACAGGTCGATGTGGGAGGGGCCGCCCGACATGAAGAGGTAGATCACCCGCTTGGCCTTCGGGGCGTGGTGCAGGGTCTTGAGGACCCCCTGCGAGCCTGCGCCGGGGCCGCCGGCCGGCGCGCCCCGGCCGTTCAGGAGCGAGGCGAGGGCCATGGCACCCAGGCCCGTGGAGTTGCGTGCCAGGAAAGCCCGGCGGGAGAGGAACGGGTGGGGGTCCTGAATCAGGTTCATGGAAGGGTTACTTGGTGAGAGTCTCGTTCAGGTTCAGGAGGATGTTGGCCACCCCGGTCATGGCCGCGAGTTCCACCGGATTCGCCTCCCGGGGTCGGGGGGATTCCCCCACGGCAAGGAGCTCCTCGGCGGCCTTGGGGTCGCGGGCAAACCGGTCAAGCTCCCGCCGGTACGTCTGCTCCAGCACCGCGAGCTCTCCCTTGGCCGGGGGACGCCCCAGGGTGCGGCGGAAGGCGTGCGTGAGCCGGCTCCGGAGGTCCGTCCCGCCGTGCGCCAACGCCTGCGCCGCCAGGGCGCGCGCCGCCTCGACGTAGACCGGGTCGTTCATCATCACCAGCGATTGCAACGGGGTGCTGGTCCGGGGCCTCAGCAGGGTGCAGGTCTCGCGGCTCGGGGCGTCAAAGGTCTGGAAGCTCGGGTAGTGGGCCGCCCGTTTCCAGAAGACGTACATCCCCCGGCGGTAGAGATCCGCCCCATGGCTCTGCTCATACTTGTGGTCTGTCCCTTCCCAGATGCCGGGCGGCTGGTACGGCTTCACGCTCGGTCCCCCAATCCGCTGGTCGAGCAGGCCGCTCACGGCAAGCGCGTTGTCGCGGAGGAGCTCTGCCTCCAGCCGGAAACGGGGCCCCCGGGTCAGGAGCCGGTTGTAGGGATCCCGCTCCAGCTTCTCCCTCGGGAGGGTGGCGGATTGCCGATAGGTGGCGCTCGTGACCATCAGCCGAAGCATGTGCCGAATGTCCCAGTCGTGGGCCAGGGGGTCGTGCGGGCGCATGAACTCGCACGCGAGCCAGTCGAGGAGCTCGGGATGGCTCGGCCGGTCCCCCTGCGACCCGAAATCGTTGCTCGTCCTCACGAGCCCCGCCCCGAAGAGCATCGCCCACCAGCGGTTCACCGTGACCCGGGCGGTCAGCGGGTTGTTGGTCGAGGCAATCCAACGTGCGAGGCTCAGGCGGTTGGTCGGGCCGGCCGGAAGCGGGGGCCAGCAGGCCGGGGTTCCGGGAAGGACCTTCTCCCCCTTGTTGAGGTAATTCCCCCGCAGCAGGATGAAGGTCTCCCGGGGTGTTTCCATCTCCTCCATCACCATTGTGTCGGGGATCTGCTCCAGGAGCTGCTCCTTCTCCCGCCGGAGCGCTGACAGGCGGTCGCGGGCCGAGAGGTAGTCGACGGCCTTCCGGTCCCGGAAGTGGCTCCGAAGCAGCTCCTGCTGGTCGGAGGTCCGCCGGTCGGGGGCCCTCCGGGCCACCGCCTCGATCCCCTCGTCGAAGAGGGCGGTCGCCTCAGCCGCCGGAAGGGCCCGGGAATAAAACCGCAGATCCTGGATCGAGCCCTCCAGGGCGAACGCGCCTTTGCGCGATCCGATGCGCAGCGGTTCAGGGGTGGAGATGGGTGCCGTGAGGGAGTCGTGGGGTGCGTCCACCGCGCGGACGAGGCCGTCGATGTAAACCTTCACGCCGGCCGCCTTCCCGGTGCCGTCATGGGTCACGAGGAGATGATGCCATTGGTTCGTGGCGAGGGTGTCGCGGGTGCTCACCTTGAGGGCATTCTCCGGGAACCGGTTCACCAGGTGGACCTCCACCCGGCCGTCGGCCAACAGCAGGTCAAACCCCCGGTAGGAGGGGGCCTCCTCCATCTTGCTCAGCACGGCCCCGGTCTTCGCCCGCGGGAACACCCAGGCCCCGTAGCTGAAGGCGTTGGTCCGCTCGGGCGGCGTGGCGAGGGGCACCTGCGCCACGCCCTGGGGGTCCCCCTTCAGCTCGACCGGGCGACCGGTGATGCCCCCCCCGGCGGTCGCAGCCGCCTCCGCGGCGAACCGCAGCGTCAGGCCGCTGAGGAGGGCCTGGTTCGTGGCCGGGGGAAGGGTGGCCGCCAGCGAAGCCTCCCACGAAGCCTGCGCCTTGGGTAGGGCTGACTCGGCCTCGGAGAGCTTCCGTTCTGCGGCCGGAATCTTCTCCAGGAAACCGAGCAGGCGGGACCCCTGCTCCTGGGAGGGGACCTTCAGCACGGGTGCCGGGTTCCGGACACGGGTGCCGTCGAGCCCCCGCTCGGGCACACCGTTGAAGAACGCCTTGAGCTGGTAGAATTCCCGCGTGGTCACCGGGTCATACTTGTGATCGTGGCATTCCGCGCAGCCCATCGTGGTGCCAAGCCAGACCTGGGCGGTGGTGGTCACACGGTCGGCGGTGTACTTGGCCATGTACTCCTCGGGGTCGACCCCCCCTTCGTCCGTCGTCATGACGTTCCGGTGGAACCCGGTGGCGATGCGCTGCTCCAGGGTTGGGTTGGGGAGCAGATCCCCCGCGAGCTGCTCGATGGTGAACTGGTCAAATGGCTGGTTCCGATTGAACGCGTTGATCACCCAGTCGCGCCAGAGGTGCATCTGGCGAAACCCGTCGAAGTGATACCCGCTCGTGTCGGCGTAGCGCGCCTCGTCGAGCCAGGCCAGGGCCATCCGCTCCCCGAAATGGGGGGAGGAGAGAAGCCGGTCGACGAGCCGCTCGTAGGCATCGGGGGCGGTCTCCCTGGCGAACGCATCGGCCTCCTCGATCGACGGGGGGAGCCCGGTCAGGTCCAGCGTCACGCGGCGCAGCAGGGCGTAACGGTCGGCCTCGGGGTTGGGCTTGAACCCCTGCTTCTCGAGGGAGGCGAGGATGAAGTGATCGATCCCGTTCCGCGGCCACTTCACGTCGCGGACCGATGGCGGGGCGGGGCGCTCGGGCGGGACGTATGCCCAGTGCTCGGCCCACGCGGCCCCCTGGGCGATCCAGCGCGACAGGGTGTCGATCTGGGACGGGCTCAGGGAACGGCCTCCCTTCGTCGGAGGCATGTGGTCGTCATGCGACTCCGGCAGGCGGACCACCTCAAGGAGGCGGCTTCCGGCCGGCTTCCCGGGGAGGATGGGAATGTGTCCGGAGTCGAGCTTCCGGAGGGCCTCCTCGCGCACATCGAGGCGGAAGCCCCCCTTCCGCTTCTGCTTGTCCGGGCCATGGCACGAGAAGCAGTGGTCGGAGAGGATGGGGCGGACATCCCGGTTGAAGTCGACCGGGGCCCCCGCCTCCGGGCGGGCGGCGCCCCGCAGAAGGCCGGCGGCAACCCCCAGCGCCACGAGGGTTGCCCACAGGATCTGGCCACCGGGGGGGGGAGGGCCGGGCGGCGACTGAGGCACGGTCTGGTTGCGTCTCGTTCATGTGTTCGGCTGGATTGAAGCAGAGGCTCAGCAGATTGTCAGATGATAATGATAAGGGGTTTCCCCGCATGCGGTTCGAGCGTATTCCACAGCGGTTTGATCGATCTTGATCTGCATCAATTACACCCTATTGCTCTGTTCGCGGAGCAAGCGAGGGTGAGGGTTTTGCAATCCAGCGGTTGTCGCGTTGTCGCGCGCGGCGATATCAACTCTAGGGAAAGGGCGAAACTATGGACGACGAAAAAATCAGGATCCCGGGGAATGGTGAGACTCCGGGGCGGGGCAGGATGCTCGGGCGGGTGGCGCTGGCGGTGGCGGTGCTTGGCATCGCGGTCGCGGCGATCTCCTGTGCCACGAGTCGCACCATCGTCGTTGCTCCGAGCATACCCGGGGCGACGTTCATCGGCTCGGAGAGTTGCGCCGAGTGTCACGCCAAGATCAACCAGGGATTCAAGACCGCCACCCACGCCCGGTTGAAGGCGCCGGGCAAGAATGCCGAGAACGTCGGCTGCGAGTCGTGCCACGGACCCGGGAGCGTCCACAAGGAGTCGGGCGGCGCCCGCAGCACGATCATCAACCCCGGGAAGTCACCCGAGTCCTGCTTCCAGTGCCATCTTGACGTCGCGGCGCGATTCCGGCTCCCGAGCCACCACCCGGTGCTGGAGGGAAAGCTGAGCTGCAACGACTGCCACGACCCGCACAAGGGGTCGGCCATCATCGGTGGGGGGACCGCCCTCGCGACCGAGGCGGAGACCTGCGGCCGGTGCCACACCGCGCAGCGCGGGCCGTTTGTCTTCGAGCATGAGGCCGTGCGGGAGGGGTGCACCACCTGCCATCAGCCTCACGGGTCGGTCAACGCCCGGATGCTCACCGAGCGGAGCGCCACGCTCTGCATGAAGTGCCACTTCCAGCAGCAGACCGCCGCCGGGATCTTCATCGGCGGACAGGAGCACTCCTCGCGGCTCACCCGCGGGACCTGCTGGTCGGCCGGGTGTCATGAAGCCGTCCATGGATCGCAGATCGGGACCTCCCTGCGGTTCTGATCCGCGTGAACTCAAACCCTGTGAAAGCCAATTCCATGAAAGCACTTGAACGAGATCGGAAGATCCGGGGGGCGTTCGCCCTCCTGGGCATGATCGCCGGGATGATGCTCCTGGGCGCGGGCCTCCTGTCCGCGGCCGACGAGAAGAAGGACTCCAAGGACAACGGGTCCGGGGAGCCTGCCCCGGGGGAGTTCAACAACTCCATCACCGTGGGCGGGGGCGCGTTCCTCATCGATGGGAACAAGGCCCAGTTCCAGCATATCCAACGGAGCCCCGGCTCCCCGTTCGGGGGAATCGAGGAGATGCACCTTGAGCAGGCCCTCGGGAAGAAGGGCTTGTTCCAGATCGACACCCGCGGGCTCCTGGAGAGCCATGATTACTCGATCAAGCTCGATGTCAGCCAGGAGGACGTCGGCTACGTGCGCGTCGGGGTGAGCCAGTTCCGCAGCTGGTATGACGGGAGCGGGGGCTGGTCGCAACGCTCGAACGCCTGGTTCAACCTCTACAACGACCAGATGCACGTCGACCGGGGGGATGCCTTCATCGAGGGGCGCCTGGCCCTGCCTGACTGGCCGGTCTTCACCGTCAAGTATCACTACCAGTACCGGGACGGAAAGAAGGACTCCACCATCTGGGGCGACTACAACCTGAACGCCCCCTCGGCCACCACGGTGCTGCGGGGGATTGTCCCGACCTGGCTCGGCATCGATGAGCGGAGGCACATCCTGGAGGGGGATGTGACCCACACGCTGGGGAAGACCGACGTCGATTTCGGGCTTCGCTACGAGTGGTCCGACCAGAACAACACCCGGAACGAGGACCGTCGGCCCGGTGATCCGGCCGTAAACCGCTACGTGACCCAGCGTGACCAGATCCACTCGGACCTGTTCAACGTCCGCGGCTCCTCCCAGACCCGGATCAACGAGAAGGTGCTCTTCACGACGGGGGCCGCCTTCACCCGGCTCGACACGGACATCGGGGGAAGCCGGATCTACGGCAGCACTTACGACGCCGCCTATAATCCCGCCTACGCCAACCGGCAGCGGAACGACGAGGGATTCTACGACCTCTCGGGCGGGTCGCGCTCCGACCAGTACGTCGCGAACCTCAACCTGATGGTCACCCCGTGGGACAACTGGACGTTTGTTCCCGCACTCCGGATCGAGCATCAGGACCAGTCCGGGTTTGCGAACTTCGTCGAGACTGCAGTCACGAACGCGGCCACCGCCCCGAGGGCGGAGGACCTGCTGAACGTCCGGGACCGGAGCTTCACCGATGTCACCGAGAGCCTTGACCTGCGGTACACCGGGATGAAGGACTGGGCCCTTTACGCCCGCGCGGAGTTAACCGAGGGGCAGGCCGGGCTGACCGAGCTTGAGACCGACTCGGAGACCGGCCTGCGGACGCTGTTCCGGGACACCGACTCCTCCCGCATGGTGCAGAAATACACCGCGGGGGCGAACTGGTATCCGCTGCGCGAGCTCAACCTGGGCGGTCAGTACTACTACAAGGACCGGATCAACGACTACACCCACGTTGTTGACCCGAAGTTCTACAATCCCCCGACCAGCACGACCGACCTCTACCCGGCGTTCATCCGCCGGCACGACTTCGCCACCCATGACATGAACCTCCGGGTGACCTGGCGTCCCCTGGCAAACCTCACCCTGGTCAGCCGCTACGACTACCAGATCTCCACCATCGACACGCGGGGCGACGTGAACTCCTCCGGGATTGCCCTCGGGCTGGTCGAGTCCTCCCGCGCCACGACCCACATGTTCAGCGAGAGTGTGAGCTGGGTTCCCATCGCCCGGATGTTCATCCAGGGGAGCGGGAGCTACGTCTACGACCGGACCCACACTCCCACCTCGATGATCGGCGGGGCCACCTACGCCACCGTTCAGGATGCCGACAACAGCTACTGGACGGCGAACACGACCGTCGGTTACGCCCTCAGCGACAAGGCGGATCTGCTGGCGAGCTACAACTACTATCGTGCCGACGACTACTCGAACAACTCCTTCTACTCCCTTCCCTATGGCACCGGGGCGGAGCAGCATGGGGTCACCACGACGCTTCTTGAGCGGCTCCGCAAGAACCTGCTCTGGAAGGTTCAGTACGGATACTTTACCTATCGGGACCAGCAGTTCGGCGGTTACAACAACTACAATGCCCACCTGGTGTACTCGAGCGTGCAACTCCTGTTCTAGTCGCCCGGCGGCATTCATGCATCACGGACACAAGCAACCAGCAGAGCTATGAAAACATCACCCTCCCTCCGGCCATCGATCCTCCGAGCCTCCCGTTGTCTCCTCGCCGCGGCCCTCCTTCCGCTCGCGGCCACCGCCCTCCCTGGCGCCGACGCCACCGAGAACTGGGCGAAGCAGTGCGCCTCCTGCCATGGAAAGGACGGCAAGGGGGAGACCAAGGCCGGCAAGAAGGCGGGCGTCAAGGATCAGACCGATCCGGGATACCACGCCAAGCTCACCGACGATCAGATGTTCAAATCGATCAAGGAGGGCCTGAAGGAAGGGGAGAAGGAACGGATGAAACCGTTCGCCGAGAAGCTCACGGACGATGAGATCAAGGCTCTCGTCGCCCACGTCCGGTCCTTCAAGAAGTAGGCAAGCCGCCGCCCGGTGTTCCGGGTGAGGGCCAGGCTCCCGAGCGGGCCCCCTCCCCGGAGGCCGGGCTCCCGCCAGCAAGTTCCCGCAGCACAACGCCCCGACCGGGGTGACGGGACCTTTTTTGCCCGGTGGGCTGCAAGAAAGGGTGTGGGTCTGCCAGTCGTCGGCTAGCGGTTGGGCGGGGTTGGAACCAGAGTGTGCACCGGAGAATGTCATGAGGACCAAAGATCCATCCGCGGTGGTGTTGACGGCGATGACGATCCTGTTTGCGGTCACGGCCACGGCGCTTTGGCGCGACGTTTGGGGGCATCCGGCCGCTCCGTCGTCGGCTCCCCTGCTGGATGCCCAGTTCACGAACACGGCGACGCTCCGGATGTCGGCGGCCGAGTTGATCCGCACCGGGGGGGACACCTCCGGGCTGACGTGCGGCTCCTGCCACGACGAGAAAAAGAAGCCCGTGAGCGTCCATTTTAACGCGGATGGGACGATCCGCCTCCCCGAGGAGCACAAGGACCTGGTGATGCAGCATGGTCGCAACAATCACTGTTTCAACTGTCACGATCCCTCGAACCTGGAGCTGCTCAAGACGCGCGACGGGACCACGCTGAAAGTTGAGGAGGGAACCAAGCTTTGCGGCAGCTGTCATGGTCCCACCCTCCGGGACTGGGAGGCTGGCATTCACGGTCGGGCCACCGGTTTTTGGGACCCGCGTGCCGGGGCGCGGGTGAAGGCCGACTGCACCTCGTGTCACGACGCCCATTCCCCCGCGTTTCCCCCGATCAAGGCGGCCCCCGGGCCGAACCTTTTCCGGGCAAGTCTGGCCGGGGCCAGGGAAGGGGCCCACTGATATGAGCGAATCGAACTGCAAGTGCAGCGGTGGTGGTCCCGGATGCAGCGGCTCCGGGGGGTGCGGTGGCCACGGCCACGAGGGGGCGCACGCTCCGCTGACGCGGCGAAGCTTCCTCCGCAAGTCGACCTTGGCAGCCTCCGGCATCGCCGCCCTCGCCGCGAGCCTCGCTCCTCTTCGGGAGCTCACCGACATGCCGTCGCTCCAGGAGTTCGTCCAGAAGCATTACAAGGAGCTCACCCCCTCCGACATGGAGAAGGCCCTGGAGCGGATCCGGGGCGAGGTGCAACGGCAGTACGGCCTGCGGCCGGAGATCAAGGATCTGAAGCCGATGGACGGCGTGGAGTTCGTCTACTGCCTGAACCTCACGCGGTGCGTCGGCTGCCGCAAGTGTGTCCATGCCTGCGTGGCCGAGAACAATCAGAGCCGCAGCCCCGAGATCCAGTACATCCGGGTGCTCAAGATGCCCAACGGCACGTTCGACCTGGAGCGGGGGGACCATGACTACAAGACCGAGAGCGTCCCCGAGAAGGGGGCCTATTACATGCCGGTGCAGTGCCACCAGTGCAAGAACCCTCCCTGCGTGAAGGTTTGCCCGGTGGATGCCACGTGGCAGGAGGCCGATGGAATCACGGTGATCGATTATGACTGGTGCATCGGGTGCCGGTACTGCGAGGCCGCCTGTCCCTATTGGGCCCGCCGGTTCAACTTCGCCAAGCCCTCGGTGCCGAAGGAGAAGCTGAACCCCAACATGGCCTACCTCGGCAACCGGCCCCGGCCCAAGGGGGTCGTCGAGAAGTGCCACTTCTGCCTGCAGCGGACGCGGGCCGGCCGGTATCCGGCCTGCCTCGAGGTCTGCCCCACGGGATCACGCAAGTTCGGAAACATCCTCGATCCGGCAAGCGAGGTTTCCTACATCCTCAGGAACAAGCGGGTGTTCGTCCTGAAGGAGGAGGTCGGAACCTTGCCCCGGTTCTTCTACTACTTTGACATATGATCAAGGCGGCCCGGAACTATCTCGTCTTCCTCTGGCGGTGCGCGACCCTCGCGCTCGAAGGGGACTGGCGCTACTACTCGTGGGTCGGCCTGCTGACCCTCGTCTGCCTGCTCGGGCTCAATGCCTACGCCAAGCAGCTGGTGCACGGCCTGGCCATCACGGACATGACCGATCAGGTCTCCTGGGGGGTGTACATCACCAACTTCACCTTCGTTGTCGGGATCGCCGCTTCGGCCGTCATGATGGTCATCCCGGTCTATGTGTACAAGAACAAGGACCTGCACGACCTGGTGATCTTCGGCCAGTTGCTCGCCGTCGCCGGGATCATCATGGCGCTGGCCTTCGTGACCGTGGACATCGGCCGTCCGGACCGCTTCTGGCATTTGATCCCGGGGGTGGGAAAGCTCAACTTCCCGGGGTCGATGCTCAGCTGGGATGTCATCGTCCTCAACGGCTATCTGCTGCTCAACGTCTACATCTCGGGCTACCTGATCTACTCGCGTTACCGCAACCGGATGCCCGCCCCCTGGTTCTACGTCCCGTTCGTGTTCATCGCCATCGTGTGGGCGTTCTCGACCAAGACTGTCTGCTCCTTCCTGTATGTCGGCCTGGGCGGCCGCCCGTTCTGGAACTCGGCGATCGTCGGCCCACGGTTCATCGCCTCGGCCTTCACCTCGGGACCCGCGCTGATCATTCTGGC
>DMJJ01000594.1 GCA_003452185.1 Verrucomicrobiales bacterium
CCACCTCCTCACGTCGGTGGCTACAGGAGCGGGCGATTGATGGTTTATTGAGCACTTCGGGCGGATCCTTAACTCCCCCCCCGTTTCATTCGATCACTAGGGTGGCGCAGAGATGCAACCGATCGATCAGCCCAGTCCGCCGCAACACGACCTCCCGCAGGGAAAGGCCCTCCATGCAGACTCAAAAGACCTCCCCCAAACAATTTGAATTCTACTTCTCCCAATCCGACACCCTGATCCTGGTGGAGGATCTCGGGGATGAAGTCGTGGTACGTGCCACCCGGAACACGTTCAGCCCGGAACGAAAACTCTCCTTCATCCACGAACTCGCCTCGGAAGGATTCATCCCCGAGAGCTACCGCTGGTTTTCGGGATTCTCCGACACCTCGATGCAAAAGGTCTCCTGGGTCATCGATGGCTCCTGGCTTCGCGTCAACCCGAAGGTCACGGCGCGAGCCACCCGCTTCACCCTTGGCCTGGTGGGTGGGGCCGCGCTGCTCTGGGGGGGACTGATGGCGCTCCTGCTCTGGCGTTCCTGAGCCGCCCGCGCACCGGCGCCAACCCCGCCCCCCGCGGGCCCCATCACGACCGGAAGGTCGACGGGAGCCTCAGCAACCCCTTCCCAGGACCGGTCACCCTTGGGCGGTGCGGGCGAAATGGACCGAGTCCTCAAACCGCTTGGTCAGGTGACGGATCCGCCCGGTGAGCGTGCGGCTCAATCCGAGGAGGAACGGGGCGGCCAACGCCGGGGCCTCGCGGAAAAGCTTCTTTAGCGCGTCGGAGGAGATCTTCAACACCACGCTCTCGGTATTCGACAGGACGTCGGCCGAACGTGTGCTCTCATCGATGACCGCGAGTTCCCCAAAGCACTCGCCGACCTCCATGGTGGCGAGGGTCGACTCCCGCCCATCGATGAGCACCCGGGCGCGCAGCTCCCCCTGGACGACGAGAAACATCCCGTCCCCGGCGTCGCCCCGACGGCAGACCGTGGCGTTGGGGGCGAAATGGAGGACCTCCATGTAATCGAGAAACGAGGCAAGCTGCCGCTCATCCATGTCGGACAGGATGCGGATCCGGCGCAACGACGACGGGGTGATTCCGTGCAGGGACTTGGCCGCGGCCGCGCCGGCGGCATCCTTCGAGCGGAACAGGGTCTTGAGCTCCGAGTGGTCCGAGGCCCGCCTCCACTCTCCCGAGGCGTCGCTCAGCACCCAGGTCCCCTCCAGCACGCGCCCCCCCCCCGAATCCAGGAGACCAGGGCCGGCAGTTCAACGGGGCCGTAAGCCACGCCGTCAACGCCCCAGACCCGGTAGAGCACGCTCGTGTTTGTGTCCATAAAGCAAGTGTTGGCGATTCTGATAACCTTGGGAAGAGTAACCATGCAAAACCGCTAGGAAAGCAGGAATTCTACCCCCTGCCGTCCGCGTCACCGCGTCACCTCGTTCCCAATGAGAAAAGCGCGAGTCGAGCCGTGACAGGTGGGGCCGGACGGGCTAGAAAACCGGCCTCCCGCGTTGAAAACCACCCTGACAACCGGTCGGCCTCCGGAGGTTGCGACCCCGTCCGCCACCTCCCCACCCCCGCCGGCGCGACTCGCGGCGCTGGACGCCTTCCGTGGGGCGATCCTTCTCCTGATGGCCTCCAGCGGGATGGGCCTTCCGCAGCTGGCCGGGGAGTTTCCTGGGAACGCGGTGTTGGGTTTTCTCGGCCGGCAGTGCGAGCACGCGGAGTGGGCGGGGTGCACCGCCTGGGACCTGATCCAGCCGGCTTTCATGTTCATGGTCGGGGTCGCCCTCCCCTGGTCGGTGGCCAATCGTCGGGCCCGGGGCGAGGGGTTCGGGTCGATGTTTTCCCACGCCCTGCGACGCTCCCTGGTGCTGGTGCTCCTCGCGGTCTTCCTCACCTCCGCCTGGAGCCGGCAGACCGAGTGGAGCTTCAACAACGTGCTGGCTCAGATCGGGCTCGGCTACCCCTTCCTCTTCCTCCTGGCCTTCGCCGGGGAGACCACCGCGTGGATCGGCATCGCCTTGGTGCTGGGGGTCAGCTGGGGGGCCTTTGCGCTCCATCCGATCCCGCCTCCCGGATTCGACTGGGCCTCGGTCGGAGTGCCGGAAGGGTGGCATCACCTCCCGGGGTTTGGGGCGCACTGGGAGAAGAACGCCAACCTGGCGGCCACGTTCGACCGCTGGTTCCTGAACCTCTTTCCGAGGGAGGCCCCCTTCGCCTGGAGCGGCGGCGGGTACACGACGCTCAACTTTGTTCCCTCGATTGCCACGATGGCCTTCGGGCTCTGTGCGGGGAGGCTCTTGCGGAGCGAGGAACTCGAGCTGGGGATCAAGCTGCGTCGGATGGTCCTCGCCGGGGTGGCGGGGATGGTGCTTGGGCAGATCCTCGACCTCTCCGGGGTCTGCCCGAGCGTCAAGCGGCTCTGGACGCCGAGCTGGGCCCTGTTCAGCGGCGGTCTGGTGACCCTCCTGCTGGCGGGGTTCGTTGCGGTGATCGACCTGGTGGGATGGAAGCGTTGGGCCTTTCCGCTGGTGGTGGCCGGGATGAACCCGATCACCCTGTACTGCCTCTGGCAGCTCTCCGGTGGATTTGTCCGGGAGACCCTGAAGACCCACCTTGGCCGGCATGTTTTTGAGGCGGCCGGCGCCCCGTTCGTCCCGATGTTGGAGCGGGTTTCAGTGCTCCTGGCATTCTGGGGGATTTTGCTCTGGATGTATCGGCGGCGGATCTTTATCCGGCTCTGAGGTCAGCCCCCCTGCGGGCCGGCGTCCGGCAGCCGCGGCGGAGTGGGTGGCGAAAGTTCTCCTTGCGGCAGGAGGGGTAGCGATTATTGTGTCCGCTCGTGGTACGACCGGATGGCGGGGTAGCCAAGTGGTAAGGCACGGCTCTGCAAAAGCTGCATTCGTCGGTTCGATTCCGACCCTCGCCTCCAGCCTTCGCTGGCCTGCTGGCCAGCTACGGCTGGCAGGCCAGCGAAGGCTGCCCGCCATAGTCCCGAGCTCGCCGAGGGACGACGGTGGGCTGACGTCCAAAATGAGGAATTACACACATGAGCGGGTACCCTCGCCTCCACCCTTCGCTGGCCTGCTGGCCAGCTACGGCTGGCAGGCCAGCGAAGGCTGCCCGCCATAGTCCCGAGCTCGCCGAGGGACGACGGTGGGCTAACGTCCAAAATGAGGAATTACACACATGAGCGGGCACCCT
Source organism: Verrucomicrobiales bacterium (assembly GCA_003452185.1). Taxonomy (GTDB): domain Bacteria; phylum Verrucomicrobiota; class Verrucomicrobiia; order Limisphaerales; family UBA11320; genus UBA11320. Next base: position 3,211 of record DMJJ01000594.1, read on the forward strand.
CGCCTCCACCCTTCGCTGGCCTGCTGGCCAGCTTCCCCCTTCGCGCCTAGCGCTACGGCGGACAGGGCGGCTGGCAGGCCAGCGAAGGCTGCCCGCCGAAGTTCGAAGAACGAAGGAGGGCTTTCCCGCTCTGCCTCCAGTTCGCCTAAGTCCGGAGAATGGAGCCGGAACCCCTAAGCTAGCCAAGGAGACCGCGGTCGTGCCTACGTTCCACTACGTCTACACTCTTCAGTCGCTCTCACACCCCTCACAGATCTACACTGGCCAAACAGCGAACCTCCGAAACCGTTTGCACCAACACAACGCCGGGAAGGTCCCGCACACCTCAAAATTCCGCCCTTGGCAGATCCGATCTGCTACCGCCTTCCGCAGTCCTACCCGAGCCCGGGCGTTCGAACGCTATCTCAAATCAGGCTCCGGCCGCGCCTTCCTGCATCGGCATCTTTAACCCCCGCTCCCAGCCACGGAAATCATTCAGCAACGCGGTATTCCTGGTTCCGGTTTCACTCTCGAGGACCTGGCGACTCCCCCGTCCCCGCCCCCTGTAGCGACCGAGGTCACGAGGTCGTGCGCGCAAACAATCCCCTCCACCCCACCCCAGCACCGCACGCTCCGCCCGCCCAGAGGGGGAGGCCCGCTCCGCGCGGGCCACCTCCTCACGTCGGTGGCTACAGGAGCGGGGCGACCGCTCCGAAGGAAATTGGCGGCTCTCTCACGAGAGCCGCTACAGCCGCCCACCCGCCCAAGGTAGCGGGGATCGTGAGATCCCCGCACTTCTCCCCCCCCGTCCCCGCCCCCTGTAGCGACCGAGGTCACGAGGTCGTGCGCGTGAAC
>DMJJ01000302.1 GCA_003452185.1 Verrucomicrobiales bacterium
GCACCGGTGATCATGTTCTTCACATAGTCAGCGTGGCCGGGGCAGTCAACGTGCGCGTAGTGGCGCGCATTGCTCTCATACTCCACGTGGGAGACGGCAATGGTCACGGTCTTGGTGTCGTCACGAACCGTTCCACCCTTGGTGATTTCAGCGTAGCTGATCTTCGGGGCGAGGCCTTTCCGGTTCTGAACCTCCACAATGGCGGCGGTCAGGGTCGATTTCCCATGATCCACGTGCCCGATCGTTCCGACGTTCACGTGCGGCTTCGTCCGTTGGAAGTTTTCTTTTGCCATGCTGTCTCCTGTATTCTGGTTTTACTTTTCGAGTTTACGTTTCGGTAAATAGCAAATCACCACTCAGCAGGTCACCACGCATGCCCTGCCGGTCACACCACAGTCCAACAAACACGCAAGCCTGCCGGACTGATCGATCGCCTAAAATAGCTGGAGCCCATGATCAGGTTTGAACTGATGACCTCGTCCTTACCAAGGACGTGCTCTGCCAACTGAGCTACATGGGCGCCCATCCAGTACCTGCCTCAATGGGGCTTTTTTCAAACGAAAAAAAACCCGCAACCCCGGTCCCTATTTTCAAGAAACCATTGGGGCTGCAAGACGACACCCAATTCGGCCCGATGACTGGTCGCGAAAGTTATGAAACGAATGCCGGGGTGTCAACGGGTTTTTTGTGGGAATAGTAAGAGAGCTAAGGAGTAACAGCGGAGCGAGTCCCCACTTGGGTCGGCAATAAGTGCCCCATGGAGGCCCACCCCCCCCCTGCTGCCTTGGGTCCAGACCCCCACCCGGAGAGATCGAAATCGGGTCGGGTTCTGCCTGGGGGGGGGCGTCCCTGGATCAGGGATGGAGCCTGTTTGAGAGTTTCACAGTATACTGATAACCAGTGGTTTGTAGGTTTATCGAGAGCTTGATCCAGAACGTTTCCGCGCCCAGGATGAGGGGGAGATGCCCTTACCGCGCGATCGTTCCCAACGGACCCCCACCCCCTACCCTTCCATCGAGGGAGCGGAATCGCTGCGGTCTGAACTCGAGGCAGGCGGGGACCCGGCGCGGGGAGCCTTGGCCTCAAGATATTTTAAAACCGGGCCCGGGGGCTATGCCGAGGGAGACCGATTTCTCGGCTACACGGTCCCGGTCCTTCGCCGATTGGCCCTCGCTCACCCATTCCTTTCAATCAGGGGGTCTCTCCATCTGCTTGAATCCCCCTTCAATGAGGTTCGCCTCCTGGGGCTGCTGATCCTGGTACGCCGCTACGAGAAAGGAAGCCCATCCGACCAGGAGCAGGTCTACGAGGCCTACATGGGCCATCGATCCCGCATCAACAACTGGAATCTGGTGGACAGCTCCGCCCCGCAGATTGTCGGAGCCCACCTGCACGCCCGCCCCCGGGATCCGATCGCCCGCCTGGCGGCCTCCCCGGTCCTTTGGGATCGGAGGATCGCGATTGTGTCGACCCTGGCCTGGATCCGGCGGGGGGAGTTTGCAGGAACCCTCGAGTTGGCGGTTCGCCTCCTGTCGGATCCGGAGGATCTGATCCACAAGGCCGCCGGATGGATGCTTCGGGAGGTGGGAAAGAAGGATCCTTCCACGCTGAAAACGTTCCTTGCCACCCACGCGGCGCGGATGCCCCGCACCGAGCTTCGGTATGCCATTGAGCGATTCTCGCAGGCGGAGCGGGCGGCCTACCTGGCGCGCCGCTGATCCCTCCCTTGCCCACCCGCCCGGCCGGGAGGGAAACCGTCTCGAGGGAGAGGGGGGGGGACTTGGACCGGCCGGGGCGGGCTCACTCCCAGTCGGCAAGCGAGGAGACAAACTCAGCCGACCCATCCCGCAGCCAGCCGTCGAGCTGTGACTGATCCTTCAGCTGCTGGCCTCGGGAGCGGGACACCCGCACGTATCCGCAGGTCACCTCGGGGAGCGACGTCATGTCCCCCCAGAGCTTCTCGAACTGCATCACCGGGAAGATATCCTCCTGGCCGTGGCCCCAGCGCTTCCGAACCTCTTTCAGCGTCACGTAGGTCGGAAGCCGGCCGGCCAGGGTGCGAAGGGCGGCGGTGACCTTCGGTTCATCCCGAAGGTCACCGCGGACGAGCCCGAAGACCTCCAGGAGCGGGTCGATCGAGATCCAGGTGGTCATGCTGTTGTAGTAGGAGAGGTTGAACTCCTCCTCCTCGCGCGGCATCGCCAGCCCCTCAATGAGACGGAGCCGGCCGTTGACCCGGGCAAGCCCGCCGCCATGGTCATCGACGCGACGCGAGATCACCTCGAACGTCAGGGCCGAGCCGCTTCGGATGTGATGCCCCAGCAGCGCCGGATCCGGCGATGCTCCCAGGGTGTCGACGTTATGGAGCAGGAGGAACTGCAATCCGGGGCGCTCCTCCAGCAGCCGCGCCAGGATACCGTTCCGGAGCAGGTTGGGAACCTCGTACCAGTGCCCGACCGGGTGGACGCACTGCAGCGGCGTGTTGTCGAGGTAATCGGTCGCCTCCCCGGCGGTGCGGGCCCATTGGATCAGGGCCGTGCGGAGGCTGTCCCGGACCTTCTGCTGCTGCTCGTCGAGGCGCTGCTGCGGCATTTCCTCCCACGCGAAACGGAGATCCCGTTCCGTTGGAACGAGGCGGAGTCCCACGGCACGCCCCGGGCTGAGGAACACCGGGCCCGGGTAGGAGTAGTTTTCCTCGCGGGCGAGGAGCTCCCCGATCGGCCCGTGGGTCAGGTAGCTCGTGGTGAAGAGGTGGGGCACCGGGACCCCGTGGGCGCGGGAGGCCCGCCGGCTCTTGGCCAGGTGGGTCTCGAGGAACGTGCGATGGCGGCCCTGGAGCTTGCAAAACGGGTGAACCGCCTTGCAAACCCCCGCCCCCTGGGTCCAGCGGCTTCCGGCCCCGGCCGCCAGCGTCACGATGGCCAGCTCACCCCGCTTCAGGGCGGCCTCCCCCACTCCCCTGAGCGCGGCGACATCGGGCCCGGGTGAGGCGGAGTCCCATCCCAGGGCATCGACCACGTCCCCCGGCATCACATCCTCGACGAGGACATCGGCCCTGAGCCGATTCTGCGCCAGCCCGATCCTCCCCTCCCTCAGGTCGTCGCGGATCTGCTCATGATGCGTTCGATCGAATCCATTCTCGGCGAGCAGCTCCCCGAGCGACATCGCCCCGCGGGCCTCGTTGCGTCCCCTGGGGAGCAGGGCATCGAAGAGGCTTTGGACCATTCCCCGCAGCTCCGGGCGGGTGCGTGCCGCGGCGCCGAACTTGTCCAGCTCAGCCCGCCGCGCGAGCGGAAGGCTCCGCCGATCCCGTCTCAACAAGGTGGGCACCGTCAGGGCGTAGTAATTGGGGGGCATCAACGCCCCCTCCCCCTGGAGAAGATCCGCCGAGGTTCCCTGGGTGTTGACCGCGAAGTCGTACACCACCGGCTCCATGGCAAACGGCAGCCCGGTCTCCAGCTCCTTCTTGGCGGAGGACATGATGGCGAGGAGGCGTTGCTGCCCCTCGACCTTCCGGTGCGGGGCGAAGAGGAACCCCATCCCGCCGCCGCTCATTCCACCGAGCATCCAGAACCCCCAAAAGTCCTCTCCAAACTCGGCGGAGACGCGCTCGATCAGCGTTTCGGTATAGGCATTCGAGGCCCACGGGATGATGGCTTGGAGGTAACGTTGGAAATTCTCCGTGGTGGCCCTTCCCAGCCTCTGGATGTCGCCGGCCCCGAGGAGCCCCATCATGAGCAGCAGCTGCTGCCCCGCCAGATAGCGGGCGGACCATCCTGTCGGCGTCCGGAGCAGGTAGTTCTCCGTGACCATCTCGAGGATCGGACCCACATTCTGCGCCATCCCCCCGTGGACCAGCACCAGCGAGGCCTCGAGCTTGGAAAGCGTCTCGGGGCTGCATTCCTCCGGGGTGAGAAGATGATGGGACGGAAGGAGCCGGCCGCGGCTGATCCCCCATTCGGGATCCCCCTCCTGCGCCACCACCCCCTGGATGAGCTTCACCCCGGGCCAGACGCCGCCGCTGTCCTGCCATCCGCCACCCGAGCCGCCGAGCCATTCCCCCAGAAGCGCCCGCGCAAGCACCAGGCGCCGCTCCGGCTCCTCGAGTGGCCCGGTGAGGGAGGAGGCCTGTCCCGTGGCCCGCATGCAGACGGAGACCATCGATCCGAGCAGGTTGGTCGACACCGCCAGTCGCGATCCCTTCGGGATGTCGTTCACGCACGAGACGAGCTCCAGTCCCCTCCCCTGCCCCACAAGCCGCGACAGAAGGTCGCCCAGGTCCTGCCCGCTTCCCTCGACCCCCGGAGGCACAATCCCGGAGGCAATCACCGCCGCCTTGAGGAGGCCGAGGTGGTCCTTTGCGAAATCAAACACCTCCGCCAGGGAGGAGATGTCAGCCGTGGCCCCCAGGTCGACGGAGCTCAGCCGAAGCACCGGCTCATCGATAACCCTCAGCCAGGCGCTTACCGGGGGCCGGGGCCCGCCATCCCGCCCGTGCACGCCGAGGTCGATCGAGATGTTCAACACCCGGGCCAGCTCGGGAAAATCCATCCCGAGAAAAAAGATGTCGCTCCAGCCCGTGTGGGTCAGGTCCATCCGCACCGGGGTCCGCTCCCTGAGAATCGGATAGGCGCCGTCGGAGGCGCGATTCAGCAGCTCGGCCCGGATCCGCAGCGGCTGGTCGGCGGGGTGTCCCATCCGGAACATCCACTGATTCCCGCGGACGCTCCGCACGCTCCTTCGGACCTGGTCCGCGAGGGTCTGGAAGGCAAGCCGCTGGAACGCGGTCGCAAGGGCGCTGCTGATCGCATCGCTCGGGCCGGCGGCCCGCTGCGCCGCGAGGAAGGTGTCGATCGCCTCCACGAACCTCCGCTGCATCAGCTGCTCGACGCCCCGGAACGGGATCGCGCCCCCGCCCGAGGAGGGAAGCAGCGGGGGGAGATGGAAGCGGTGGATGGCGTACAGGAACATCAACGCCCGCACCCTCTCGTACAGATTCTCGGAACCCCGGCGGAACTCGTCCAGGGCCTCCAGGCCCTCGAGGTACCGGGCCAGGTCCCATCCTTCGCAACAGGCCTCGATCGGCCGGTGGCGCACCTTCACGTCGCTCGACGTGATCAGCTCGACAAGGGGATTCACGCGCGCTTCCGGGGGTTGGGGAATTGGGTCATCGGATGCGGGTGGCCAGGAGCTCCACCAGTCCGCTGAGGACCTCCTCCCGGTCGCGGCCGTCGAGGGCCAGGGCGAGCTGCGCCGTCAGGAGACCGTACTTGGATCCGATGTCGTAGCGGCGTCCCTGGAGCTCCGACGCCAGGTAGCGCTCATGCCGGGCGAGCCGGGCGAGCGACGGGCTCAGGGCGACGGGGGAGCCGGGTCCCGCCTTCGATATCGATTCGTCGAGCAGGTCCATCACCGCGGCCGTGAGCACATGCATCCCGAAGAAGCAGAGGTAGTGTCCCGCCCGCAGCCCCGGGACGATGAGCTCCTGCTCCGCCTTCGTGGGGGTTGGCTTCTCAAGAACCTCGGCGATCTCGAACAGCCCCTTCCGGCCCGCCACGAGCCGCCCCCCCACCGCCCCGTAGTACGGGAGCTTGCTCTCGTGCGTGGCCTGGACGGCGGACACCGCACACCGCTCTGCGGCCGCGGTGGCGACGAGTTGCGCCGCGCACCGGCGTTCCTGGCCGCTGACGTAAAGATGATCCCCAACAAGGAGCAGAAAAGGGTCGCGGCCCGCGAACTCCCGCGCGCTCCAGACCGCATGCCCATAGCCAAGGGGGGAGGTCTGTTCGACGAACGAAAGCCGTTTGCCAAGATCACCCGCCGCGGAGATGTAGGCAGGCTGGTCCCCGGGGTGGATCACGACACAGATGTCCGTGGCACCCGCATCGAGCACCTCCTCGATCAGGATCTGGAGGGCGGTCTTGGACGCCCCGTCCCGGTCAACCAGCGACTGAAGAGGGAGGGTGCGCTGGGAGCGGCCGGCGGCGGTGATGATGGCTTTCGCGATCTGCATGGCGGATTCGGGCACCGCGGATCGTTTCAAATGTGGGGAGCCCAGTCAACGGACCTTCCGGCTGCCAACCGCCACGGAGGTTCAACCCCGGATGGGACCCGGATCGCCGCGGATGGATGCTGACTGAAGGGAAAGGGCCCCCGACACTCACCCCTCTCCCCCTCCCGCGATCTGCGGTGTGCACGGGCACGGGAGGGTGCGCCGGGCTCACGCCAGCGACGCGCGCGGCTCGCGCGTTCCGCCGCAGCGGGGTGACGGGGATTGCCACAAACCCGCGCAATCTCAACGATCCTGACGGGCCGGCCAGCCACGGCACGGATCGTGCATACGGCGTGATGTGAACCGAAAGACCTCAGAGGGTCTCCTCCCGGGAGATGGCCACAGGATCCAAGGCGCGCACTCACCTCTGGATCCGTCCCCCCGTTCACTGGACCGGACCCTGCAGCCCCCGGGAGTTCTCAACGTTCCCAGTCACTCCCCCGCCTCCCCGGCCCAATCGCCGGGGGCGGGTTTCCCACCCCGATGCGCGCCTGTCGGCACCCGACCCCGGCCCCGGTACGGCACCCTGCCGTGCCGGGGCATGGGATCGCCCCGGGGCCATGAGAATTTCTTCGTCCGTGTGGTGTAAAACGCCAGGGAGAACGTCAGGGGGCGGGCCGGTGGGAATGCCCGGACCGCCCCCTCGAATTTCCCGCCGCACCGTCCGCCCGGCCAGAACGATGACGCCTGATCGGGGGGACTCCCCCGCCCTGGAAACGGGGGGGAGGTGCGGCGGGGACTAACTGGGCCGGG